>JAQGPE010000521.1 GCA_028293225.1 Akkermansiaceae bacterium
AAGCTGGCAGCGGATACGAAGGATGCGGAGGATGCCCAGAAGCTGCAGAAGATGGTGGATGGGATGCTGGCCTTTGCCGAGGTGAACAACTCGAAGCTGGAGGGGCTGAACCTGGACTCGTCCGTGACGCTGGAGACGAATCCGGCCGGGCTGGCGGTGACGGCGGGGTTGCCGGTGGCGGAACTGCTTGGCCTGCTGGAGCAGGCGGTGGGGCCGCAGAAGCATTGAGCGGACGATCTCCAACCTTCTTTGTTTGAACGCTGCATCCTCTTTCCCGGACGATGAGACCCTGCTCGCGCATGAGGCGCGGGCGGGGTCTGCGTCTGCGTTCGCGACGCTGGTGCACCGCTATCATGCCCGGGTATTCGGCTTTCTGCTCGCGCTGACGCGGCACCGGCAGGATGCGGAGGATCTGACGCAGGAGACCTTTCTGCGGGCGTGGCGGAAGTTCGGACGCTACGATCCGGGGCAGCCGCTGCTGCCGTGGCTGTTCACGCTGGCGAGGCGGCAGTCGATCGCGGCGCTGCGGAAAAAAAAGTCACGGCCGCTGCCGGAGGAGCTGCCCTTTCCGGCGGAGAGCGGGGAGACCGCCACGCCGGACGATGGGGTGTGGCTGTGGGAGGCGGCGCGGCGCGAGCTGTCGGCGGAGTCTTACAGTGCGCTGTGGCTGCACTACCGGCAGGAGCTGGCTCTGAAAGAGGTGGCCAAAGTGCTGGGAAAGCGCGAAGGTGCGGTGAAAGTTCTGCTGCACCGGGCCCGGAAGACGTTGGCGGAGAGCCTGCGCGGGCGGAATGCCTTGTCAGAGGCGAACGAACGGGAAGAAGGGGCGCCGGGCCATACCGCCACTCGCTCCCAAAATCATCATCATCATCTGCAACTGCCATGAAGACGGAAAACGAGCAGTATGAGGAAATCGGCGGGTTGCTGCGGTCTGCGCGCGGAGCGGAGGCAACGCCGCCACCGGGGCTGGAGGCGAGGATTTTGCGCCGGTTGAAGGAGGACGGCCGGACCCGCGGAACGGGCTGGTGGAGTGGGTGGTGGCTGTTGCTGCCGGCGACGGGAGCGGCGGCGGTGCTGGTTTTACTGAGCGGGCCGCCGGCTGCGAAGACCGGACAGAAGACGGTGGCGGAGACGAAGGTCGAAGTGCCGGTGGTGGTGCGGGCGCCGGTGGAGTCGATGGCCGGCTTGCTGGAAGCGAATCCGCTGAAGGTGGAGACGCTGGCGCTGGGGCGGGATGCGGACCGGGCGGAGGGGTTTCTCTGGGAATGCCTGCCTTCTTTCCGCGGGATGGATTAAAAGTGCAGCGGGGGCCGGAAATTTTCAGGAGGAGGGTGGGGCGGAGTTCTAAGAAGAGCGAGCGCGGCGGAGGCAAAGGGAAGAGGTGCGATGCCGGAACGCGCTCGTCGTGCGGCTTTCGCCGGTGTGCCTGGTCCTAGGCCTGGCGGCCTAGGCTGGTATGGGGCCGCGCCTTTGGCGCTCTGGAGGGATCTGACCCGGGATGGGAGCGGTCTAGATGGCGGATCGCTGGGCGCTGGCGTGGGCGCGGCGCATGCACTCCAGGAGCACGCGGCAGTCGCCGAGGGCGCGGTGCTCACCGCCGCCGGAAACGCGGAGGGCCTGGGCGAGCACGGGGAGTCCGTAGCCTTTGCGGGGCGGGAGGGTGCGCTTGAACCAGGGGATGGAGCATTCCAGCGGGAACTGGCGGGCCGGGGCCACCCGGGCGGCGGAGGCATTCAGGAAACCCCGGTCGAAGCGGGCGTTGTGGGCGAAGGCCGGGAGGTCGCCGAGGTAGTCGTGGATTTCCTCCAACACGCCGGTCAGCGGGCGGCCGTGGGTGCGCAGCAGTGAATCGCTGATGCCGGTGAGGCGGGTGATGTGCCAGGGAACGGGCCGGGAGATGCGGACCAGGTGGCAGAGTTCGCCGGTGATGCGGAGGGATTCATCGACGCGGATCACGGCGATTTCCGTGATCTCGTCGGCGGCGGGGGAGAGGCCGGTGGTCTCGATGTCGACCACGCAGAAGGGAGCTCTGCCGACCGGGTGGGGAGGGGCGTGAGGCATCAGAGAAGCGCCAGGTGATTGCGGCTCCGCAGGTCAAGAAGGGGGACAGCAAGGAGTGTCCCCCTCCGGTCCTAGACTTCGAAGAGGGAGGTGACGGATGCGCCGTCGGCGATGCGGCGGATGGCTTCGCCGAGGAGCGGGGCGATGCCGACGGCGCGGACCTTCTCGCCGGTGGCCTGGGGGACGGAGTCGGTGGTGATGACTTCCTCGATCACGGAGTTGAGGATGCGTTCGCGGCCGAGGTCGCCGAGGACGGCGTGGGAGACGGCGGCGAAGACGCGGCGGGCGCCTTCCTTCTGGAGGATTTCCGCGGCGGCGCAGAGGGTGCCGGCGGTTTCGGTCATGTCATCGACGAGGAGGACATCGCGGCCGACGACGTCGCCGATGACGTTCATGGCCTCGACGCGGGTGGCGCTGATGCGGTGTTTCGCGACGATGGCGAGTTCGGCGCCGATGGCCTCCGAGTACGCGCGGGCCATTTTCACGCCGCCGACATCCGGGGAGACGACGGTGAGATTGGACGGGTCCGGGTGGCGTTCGCGGAGGTAGCCGATGAGGGCGGGCTTGGCGTAGAGATGGTCGACGGGGATGTCGAAGAAGCCCTGGATCTGCGGGGCGTGCAGGTCCATGGTCAGGACGCGGGCGACGCCGGCGGAGGTGAGCAGGTTCGCGACCAGCTTGGCGGTGATGGGGACGCGGGGCTGGTCCTTGCGGTCCTGGCGGGCGTAGCCGAAGAAGGGCATGACCGCGGTGATGCGCCCGGCGCTGGCGCGGCGGGCGGCGTCCACCATGATCAGCAGCTCCATGATATTGTGGTTGGTGGGCGGGCAGCTTGGCTGGATGATGAAGACGTCCGACCCGCGGATGTTTTCATTGATCTTCACGAAGGTTTCGCCGTCCGGAAACGCGGTCACATGGACGTCGGCGAGGGGGGTACCGACGGCGGTGGCGATGCGCTCGGCGAGAGCGCGGTGGGCAGTTCCACTGATGAGTTTCATGGTTAGGGAGCGGCGGAGGCGGGATTGTTGACAGTCCCTATCGAATCGGCAACCCTCCAAGCCGGACCCACCATGGAAAGTTCCGGCAATACCACCCCTCCCGCCCGGGCTCATGCCGGACCGCCCTCCTGGATCGGACCGATCCTGTGTGGCCTGGTGATCCTGTATTTCTACGGGATCGTTCCGGGCTTCGCCAAAAACCAGGTCTTTTCATCCCTGCGGTGGATGGTTTCGACGTGGAACAAGGAGAATGACTACGAGCACGGCTACCTGGTCCTGCCGATCATGCTGGGGCTGGTGGTCTGGCAGTGGAAGAGGCTGAGGGCCAGTGTGGGCGCGGGCAGCTCATGGGGGCTGCCGGTGCTGTTCCTGGGGGTGCTGTTGTATGTGGCGGGGTTCCGCTGCGGGCAGGCGCGGCTGACGATCGGCGGCCTGCCGTTTGTGCTGTGGGGCAGTGCGCTGTTCCTATGGGGCTGGCAGACGGCAAAGCTGCTGCTGTTCCCGATTTTCTTTTTCTGGGTGGCGGTGCATGTGCCGCAGTTTTCGCAGGCGACGAACTTCCTGCAGATTTTATCGACGAAGCTGGCGCAGGCGGGCTGCAGCCTGTTCGGGGTGAAGACGCAGGTGCTGGGCACCCAGATCTTTTCCGCCTCCGGCAAGTTCAAGCCGCTGGAGATCAATGAAGGCTGCGGCGGGATCCGCTCCCTGATGGCGCTGCTGATGATCTCGTCGGTCTGGGCTTACGTGGCGGACATTTCCCTGTGGAAGAAGGCGCTGCTGTGCCTGGCGGCGGTGCCGCTGGCGATCTTTGGCAACATGCTGCGGCTGACTTCGATCTTCGTCATTTCAGAGTACGGCAATGCCGATTTCGCCGCCGGGACGTGGCATGACTGGTCCGGCCTGGTGCTGTTCTATCCGATTTCCCTGATCCTGCTGCTCTTCGTCCACTCGGTGCTCGAAGGCGGCCTGCCGTGGAAGAAGCCGCGGAAGCGCGAAGTCAGCCAGGTGGTGGTCCGCCAGGTCGAAGCAAACTGAATACCGCCGCCATGAAACGCTCCCTTCTCCTCGCCGGATTTCTGGCGGTCTGCATGTCGGCCATTTATGCGCTGCCTGCTCTGAAGATCACGCCGTCCGCGATGTCGACGGCGATCCCCGAGGAGGTCGCCCGATGGAAGACCTATCCTTATCAGCCGACGCAGAAAGAGCGGGACACGCTGGCTTCCGACACGGAGTTCTCGAAAGCTCACTGTGTCCTGCCGAGGTTTGAGGAAGCTTCCCTGATCACCGGCGAGTGCGCGAATGACTACGCCGACCTGTCGATCGTGCTCTCGGGTGAGGATCTCACCAACTCGATCCATCGCCCGGAGCGCTGCATGGAGGCCCAGGGTCACAAGATTCTCGAATCCTCTCCGGCCGAGATCGTGCTGCCTGACGGGAAAAGCGTGGCGACCCGCCGGCTGGTGTCCCTACTGGAAAGCACCGATCCGAAAAGCGGCCAGCACTTCAGCTTACGCTGCCTGACCTACTATTTCTTTGTGGGTCACGATCAGATCACGGCGAATCACTCCGCCCGCAACAACATCGACATGAAGGACCGCCTGATGAAGGGCGAGGCCCAGCACTGGGCCTACGTGCTGGTCACGATGCCCTTTGCCGAAGGAGAGCAGATTCAACGCGGCGGTCCGCTGCTCAGTGTCGAGAACGCGGACAAGAAGGTTCAGTCGCTGCTCGGCGACCTGACCGAAGACAGCATCAACTGGAAGATGATCGCGGCCCGCTGAGGCGGGCGCCACTCTTCATCATTCATTGCTCCCGGTAGCGGCGGGCTCGATGCCGGCGCCCTGCAGGAAGACGATCTTTTCCTCGACCTGGGTCAGCATGCTGGTGATCTGGTCGAGCTGGATGTAGGGCTCGGTCATGTCCTTTGCCTCGGTGAGGAGTCGGCGGGCGTAGAGGAATTTCGCGAGGGCTTCATCGGCGCGGCGTTCCTTGCGCCAGAGAACGTCCCAGCGGTAGATCAGGAACTGGGCGTAGAAATAGCGGACGCGGAGGAGGCCCTCCATGCCGCCCTGGAGGTAAAGGGCGTTCTTGAAGGTCGCTTCGGCATCGTCGGCGACCGGGCCGGAGAGGTCGTCCTTGCTGAGGGAGACCAGGACGTTGGCGCGGTTCAGCAGCCAGTGGGGGCTGTAGGGATAGGCCTTGGCGGCGTCCTGGTAGAAGCCGTCGGCGCGGTGGAGGAGCGGGACGATCTCGGCGGGATCGATCATCGGGCGGGCGGCGGCGGCCTGGCAGAGCTGGCCGGCGGCATTTGAGAGGGAGGAGTCCGGCCAGAGGGCGGCGGCGTCTTTCAGACGGTCGGCGGCGACATTCGGCT
>JAQGPE010000529.1 GCA_028293225.1 Akkermansiaceae bacterium
TGACGATCGATCAGGACGAAACCGGACGCCTGCTCTGCTTTCCGCAGCCCTATGGTCCCGCTGCCACCGCCGGGGTTCTGCCCGGCGCCGAGCTGATCGCCGTCGATGGCATCCCCGTGGAGCGAAAGGAACTGATGGTCGTGAAGTTCGCCTTCATCGGCCCGCCCGCGAGCATCGTGAAGATCCAGGTCCGCCAGCCGCACGGCAAGCTGGAGGAAATCGTCATCACCCGGGACAAGGAGGCGCCGCTCGTTTTCGGCAGCGTCGGCCCGCTCGGACTGAACATCCGGATCCGCCGCTTCGATCCAGGGGCGATCGATCTCTTCAAGAAGGTCCTGGCCGAACACCCGGATGCCAAGCGCATCACCATCGATCTGCGCGGCAATCCCGGCGGCATCCGCGACGATGCCTTCATGGCCGCCTCGATGTTCGTGCCCCAGGGTGTCGTGCTCGGGAAATTCACGACCAGGGAAGGGGAGCACATCATCACCGACGACAACGGCGTCCTCTATAAGCCGGACAGCATCCGGATCGTCATGGACCGCCGCACCGCCAGCGGCGCGGAATTGCTCTCAGCGATCCTGAAGGAAAGCCTGCCGGACAAGGTGAAGCTGTTCGGCGAAAACAGCTACGGCAAGAGCCACTCGACCGCCCAGGTCGGTTTGGAAGGCGGTGGCAGCATGATGATTACCGAGTCAACCCTGGCGACGGCATCCGGCAAGGGCTGGGATAAGGTCGGTCTGAGTCCTGACAATAAGGACGCGAAGTGACCGTCACAGGTCTCTGTAAGCGGGATCGCCGATTTCCCCAATCAGGAATTGGACGACCTCGATCCAATTGATAGATCACCTGTCGAATGAAACGGGTGGCGGTGATCGGATGTTGTGGCGCGGGGAAGTCCACTTTTGCTCGCGAACTACAGGATATTTTCGGCCTGCCGGTCTTTCACCTCGACCGGCTGTTGTGGGAGCCCAACTGGAAACAGGCCGACATGGAAATCTTTCGGGAACGGTGCCGGGAAATTTATCCGCAGGACGAATGGATCGTCGACGGAAACTATTCCTCCACGATGAAGGAGCGCTTCGATCGTGCCGACCTCATCGTTTTTCTCGACTACTCCACTCCTCTCTGCCTCTGGCGGGTGATCCAGCGTACCATATCCGGATATGGTCGCAACCGGCCGGATGTCGGTGACGGCTGTATCGAGCGTTTTGATCTCCCATTTCTCCGCTACGTGATCGATTTTCGCAGGAAACGCCGCGATAACATTATCGCCATTCTCGATCAATATTCAGCCGACAGGATTCTTCAACCGCGGAAGCCGGAAGAAGCCGCCCTCATGCTCTCCCGCCTGAGGGCCGGAAAATAACTTAAGCGATCGCCCCGCCGACGCGTGAGTGCCGGTCAAGGAACTCGCCCGCCATCGCCGCATAAGCGGAGGCGCCAAGGCCGGCCGGATCATGTTCGAAGATGGTCTTCGCGTGGCTCGGCGCTTCACCCAGACGAATCGTCCGCGGGATCACTGTCTTATAGAGTTGCTCCGGGAAATAGTTGGCGACTTCATCGACCACTTGTTTTGCCAATAGCGTCCGGCCATCGAACATCGTCATTACGATCCCCTCAAGCGTAAGATCCGGATTCGCACCCGATTCCCGGATCTGGTCGATCACGTGGACAATCTTCGCCAGACCTTCCAGACCGAACCATTCGCACTGCAGCGGAATCAGGATTTGATCCGCGGCCGCCAGGGCCGAGGTCATCAGGATACCCAGTGACGGTGGCGTATCCAGAATGCAGAAGTCGAACAGATCATTCGGCTTCAGCCCCTGGAGATGCTGGCGCAAACGGGTCAGGTGGTCGTCGTTGCGCGCCAGCTCGATTTCCACGCCGGCCAGGTCCATGTGGGACGGGATCAGGGAAAGGTTCTCACGGCCGGTCGGGACGATCTTGTCACGCACGTTCGCCTCGCCGATCAGTGCGGGATAGATGCTGTCCTCGCCGGTCACTTCCAGGCCGAGGCCGCTGGTGGTATTGGCCTGGGGGTCGATATCGATCAGCAGCACCCGCTGCCCGCGCAGAGCGAGCGCGGCAGAGAGATTCAGGGCGGTGGTGGTTTTTCCCACCCCGCCTTTCTGGTTGGCAATGGCTATGACTTTCATCTGGCGCTCAGGGACGGACGGCGCTCTGAGTGTTCAGGGGCTGCGGCGCGCATGCAAACAAAACCGGGCTCCAATGGGCAATCGAGCAACGATATCATGACGGAGTGGACTGAAGACTGGGTGAGGGGAGCGGCGGGATGGAAGCCCTTCAAGGAAGGCAAGGCCATGCTGGCTGGCGGATTGGTGAACGATTTCAAGAAACGGGAGAACATCTGCCAGGCCCTGATCAAGGAAGGCCGGGTCACCCTGCGACCCACCGTCAAGGTGGTGGGCCCCGCGGACGTCCGGGTTCAGTGCGGCTGTGCGGAAAACCGGGCCACCGGCGCGGTGTGCTCTCATGCCGTG
>JAQGPE010000536.1 GCA_028293225.1 Akkermansiaceae bacterium
CTCAGCCCGGAACTGATCAAGCTGGTCAGCAGTCTGGACGGCGGTAGCTGAACCCACCACCCGTCCTGCCCTGTCCCCCTGGTCACGGTCCAAACTGCCCGTGCTGGCCGTGGCGATCGGCTCTTTCGTCACGCTGACCGCGGTGGGCCTGATCGCACTGATCCGCCTGTGCACGAATCTCGCTTTCCATGGCACCGTCTCCTTTGCGGAAGCGCGGCCGGACTTCACCACCTGGGGGGCGTGGGGCATCGCGGTGCCGGTCGTGGGCGGCCTGATCATCGGGGTGATGGCGCGCTGGGGCAGCCCGGCGATCCGCGGCCACGGCATCCCGGAAGCGATGCAGGCGATCGGCACGGCCGACAGCCGCATCCCCGGCCGGGCGGCGATCCTGAAGCCGCTGTCGGCCGCGATCTCCATCGGCACCGGCGGCCCTTTCGGGGCAGAGGGCCCGATCATCGCCACCGGCGGGGCGATCGGCTCGCTGGTGGGCCAGTGGCTGCCGAGCAGTCCGGTGCAGCGCAAGATCCTGCTGGCGGCAGGCGCGGCGGCGGGGATGACGGCGATTTTCGGCACGCCTCTCGCGGCGGTGCTGCTGGCGATCGAGTTGCTGCTGTTCGAGTATCGCGGCCGCAGCTTTCTGCCGGTGGCGCTGGCGGCGGGCACGGCGATGGCGCTGCGCTCCTGCTTTCACGAGCCGCTGC
This sequence comes from Akkermansiaceae bacterium, assembly GCA_028293225.1. Taxonomy (GTDB): domain Bacteria; phylum Verrucomicrobiota; class Verrucomicrobiia; order Verrucomicrobiales; family Akkermansiaceae; genus Haloferula. Next base: position 702 of record JAQGPE010000536.1, read on the forward strand.
CGATGTTCCCTCTGGAGTTCTCCGCGGTGCCGGATCTGCCGGTTTCATTCGGAGCGCTGGTCATCGGCGGCTTTTGCGGATTGCTCTCCGTAGGCATCACGAAAGCGGTCTACGCGGTGGAGGACGCCTTCGAAAAACTGCCGCTGCACTGGATGTGGTGGCCGGCACTGGGGGGTATCGCCGTGGGCCTGATCGGCTGGTACGACCCGCGCACACTGGGTGTTGGCTACGACAATCTGCGTACTTTACTCGACGGCCACCTGGCGGTCGCGGCGATCGCGATGCTGGGTGTCGCGAAGTTCTGCTCCTGGGTGATCGCGCTGGGCAGCGGCACCTCCGGCGGCACGCTGGCGCCGGTGATGACCGTCGGCGGAGCCTTTGGCGCGCTGGCGGCCCACGCGGTGCACGGCGTGCCGGGATTCGAGGGCTTTCCAATCGGGCTCGGCGTGTTGATCGGCATGGCCGCCACCTTTGCCGGGGCGTCGCGCGCTTTCCTGGCCTCGGTGGCCTTTGCCTACGAGGCGACTCACGCGACCGCTTCCTTCGGACCGCTGCTGCTCGGGTGCGGCGCGGCGGTGCTGGTGTCGCGGGTGCTGATGCGGGAAACGATCATGACAGAAAAGCTGGCCCGCCGCGGGGTGCGCATCCCCAGCGACTACGAGCCGGATTTCCTGCATGCCCTGGCGGTGCAGGCGGTGATGGAGACCGGACCGCTGACCGCGCGACCGGACGACACCGTCGCCGAACTGGCGGCACGGCTGGGCACCATCGGCTCACCGTGGCACGATGTCCGGCTGATTCCGGTGACTGATGAAGCGGGCACGCTGCTGGCGGTGCTTTCGCGCGCCGATCTCTTCGATGCCCTGGAGGCCTCGCCCTCCATCACCGCGCTGGAAGCCGGGGTGTTGAAGCCGGTCACGATTCACCCGGAGCAGCCGGTTTCGGAGGCGGTCGACCGCATGATCCGCCACAGCATTGGCCGCCTGCCGGTGGTCGATCGCTCCGCCGCGCCGAAGCTCATCGGCCTGATCACCCGCCGCGCGATTCTCGACGCCCGCAAGCATCAGCTCGACTCCGAGGTCCACTAGCCCTTTCCCCCCGATTGCCATGAAAACCGCGCTCCTGATTCTGCTGGCCGCCCTGGTCATCGTTTCAGGAGTGTCGGTCTTCGCGACGGAGGAGTTGCTGGTCGTGCCGGCCACCCTGGCGATCGCACTGCTGGCCGTCCTCGCGGCCGCGGATCAACTGCAGCGGACCGGCCAACTGAATGCCCGCACCGCGACGATCGTCGTGGCGGGGGCTCTGCTGATCAGCGTGACCGGTGTCGCCAACCTGCCGCGAAAGCTGCTCGGCGGCCATGGAGCGGCAGCCCGGCAGAAAGGTGAAATTTTGGCCACACCGGAGGCCGCGATGGCGCGTGACATCCCCGGCGGAGCGCCTAAATAAACGCCCATGCGAAAAGAATGGCTGATCCTGCTGGGCTGCTGCGGCGTGTCCCTGTTTTCCTGCGCCGGCACCTCCGACCCCACCGCCCAGCCTGCGACCGCGCTGGATGGCAAGCTGGAGCAGGCCACGGTGGAAGACTACATCCTGGCCCAACCGGACGCGTATGTGGGCGAGAAATCCCCGGCCGCTTTCCGCACCCGGGTGCTGGCGGCCCGCGCGCTGCCGCAGAATACCGGCCGGGATGCCGACAGCCTCTATATCCCCGCAGAGGAGACGCTCCCGGCGAAATCCTTTCAGGTCAACCGCAAGCGCCACTCGCTGGTCTGGCAGGTCATCGACCGCAGCAGCGACAAGCCCGCCAAGCGCTATGAGCGCATCCGCTACAAGAGCAAGTGGTGGGATTTGAACTCGCCGATGGGACCGTGGTGAGATTCACCGGAGGAAAGCAGATGAGCGCCGCCTTGATCCAGCGCCTGCGCGACCACCAGAGCCGCCAGAGTTGCGACTCGCTCACCGAGCGGGAGTGCAATGTTTGCACGTCGCTCGAAGGCTTGAGTACCGATACCGGCAAGCCGTTCTGGCTGCAAATCCTGGGCGGCATGCTTAATTTCCTGCACCTCAACGATGCGGAGAAGGATTTCCTGCTCGGCGAGATCCTGGACGAACTGGGGGGATTGGATCCGAAGAGCGTGCAATTGGAAGAGGGTCTCTATGTGACCTTTCCCGTGGATGAAATGCCCAGCCCGGTGGTCGACGCGCTGCTGATGCGAATCCTGGAAGAGTATCTGGCCGTGAATGAATCCACGGTCGGGATCACGACCGAAAACTTCGGGTAGCGTTGCTCCGGCCTGGAGCCGGCGTTTCGGTGGGAGCGGAGAAATTTGATCAAATTTCCCGTTCGGTTTCGCCTATGACTGGTGAATAGCCACTGAAACCATGGAGCTCCCGGAACCCATCCTGCTGGACCGCTACCTGAAAGCGGGCGACCACGCCGCCTTCACGGAGCTGGTGCGGCGCCATCTGCCGCTGGTGCATGCCGCGTCCCTGCGGGTGACGCGAAATGGCGCCCAGGCGGAAGAGGCGGCGCAACTGGTCTTCACCAAACTGGCCGGCCTGCGCAGCGCCCCGCCAGTCCCCCTGATCGTGTGGCTGCACCGCACCACCCGCTCAGCCTCGCTCAATCTGATCCGCGCCGAGTCCCGGCGCCGCAAGTGGGAATCCCTGGCCGCCGCCTCCGCCATGTCTCCAACGTCCTCTCCCTGGGAACGCATTTCGCCCGTGCTGGATGAAGTCATCGATGAGCTTCCCCGCGACGACCGGCACCTGGTGCTGGCCCGCTTCATCCAGGGTGAATCCCACGCCGCCCTGGCCCGCGCGCTGGGTCTGTCCGAGGACGCCGCCCGCATGCGGGTGAACCGGGCGCTGGAGAAGCTGCGCGGCCGGCTGGCAAAGCGCGGCATCACCACCACGGCCACCGCGCTGGGCCTGGCACTGCCCGCCCACGCCGCCTCCTCCCTGGCCCCTGCGCTGTTCCTTTCCGTGTCGCAGACCGCGTTGGCCAGTGCCGCCGCAGCCACCACCACCCTGTCGGTTTCCACCGTTACCCTGATCCTTATGACCAAGAAATCCGCACTCATCGCAGGAGCCGCCGCGCTCCTGCTCGTCGGCGCTGGCGCCGTGGCGCTCCATTCGACGACCGCCCCGCCGCCACTGGCCGGCGATACGCCCCGGCCTCCCCGGCCCACCCCAGGCGGCGATCCTCTTTCGCGCGGAGCCGGGCTGCCTGCCCTGGCCGGCGACGCCCCCGGTTCCCGCAAGGCCTCGGTCCGGCAGGAGAACTCCGGAACCCGTGGTGAGATCTTCCAGGAGATCATCCAGAAAACCGGTTTCCAAGGCGACATCACCGCCGAAACGATCATGGCCAAGGAGAAGGAATACAACGACGCACGGATCGAGCAGCGGCTCGCCTCCCTGACGCGAGCGCTGAACCTGACCCCGCTTCAGAACCAGGAACTGCGCAAGATCCTGGGCGACGCGATCCAGCGCCCGGAGCCGTCCGAGGTCACCGCCAAGACCGTGGCCAGCGAAGACGTCACCGTGTCCTACTCGATCGCCGGGCAGCCCGGAAATCAGCCGCTCTTCAGTCTGGCGGATGACAACCCCTATCTGGAGAAGCTTCGCAACCAGTTGAACGACCCGCAGCAGCAGGCCCTGGATCAGTTGCGCCAGCAGGAGCGTGAACAGGCGGTACGGCTGAAGACCCAGTCGGAGCTGCTGGACATGCAGCGGGCGATGTCCCTGGAGCCCGGCCAGGAACAGCGGATCTCCGAAATACTAGCCTCCCAGTATGAACCGGATCTGCCACAGGACGAGGCCAGCCGCAGCGCCCGGGACGAGGCGAAAGATACCGCGCTGCGCGGAATCCTCTCACCGGAGCAGATGAACGTTTACCAGAAGAGCCGCGAGCGCATGGCCCCCACGGTGGCGACCATGATTTTCAAGGCGCCTCCGTCCGGAAACGACGGCAAGTGACCAGCCCCCGGGGACACCGGTAGTCCGGGGACGCCCGGCAACCCTGCCTTCCCCCTTTCTTTCGCGGCAGCCCGGCGGGGACATCATGATAGTTCCGCCACCGCGTGCATCGCCGCTGCTTGGGTCAAGCGTCTGACGCGATCCCTATACAAGCGCAGACACCGGAAAAAGGGTTCCGGCGTCTGCTGGTCCTTCGGGGGGATGAACCATCCATAAGAGTCTGCTCGGGGGGTGTCTCGCTCTTACGTCATCACTCTGTCCGATTTTGCGCCTGTTGCCTATACCGCTTTCGCGGGGACGCGATCACAGTACCAGGGATGGCTCCTCGTGGCAGCTTGACCCCAGGCGGGAACCGTCCAACCTCATGCATTGATTTTCCGCCGCTTATGAAAGCCATCACGTTTCCTGCCCTTTCGCGCCTCGTCCTTCTCCCGATACTCCTTGCCGGAACGCTGCACGGAGCAAGAACGCCCCTCACAGATGAGTTGAAATTCTATCGAGAAGAAGCGTCGGACATCCTTTTGGTTAGACTGAAAGACGGAGTGATGACCCTCGATCAGCGCTTCAAGGGCAGCATCGCTCAGAAGGACGTGCTCGCGCGAATCGCCCGGGACGGCCTGCAACTCGACCCCAGCCGCGGCGCGATCACCAGGCACCTGATCTTTCTCTATCCGAACAGCAAGGTGGTCGCCGAAGGAGCGGACAGCCAGTCGTGCATTTACGCCAAGGAAATGACGGTGCGGGAGGAAGCGGGCAAATCCTGGGTCGTCCTGCAGGGAGGGGAAAAAATCCCGACCGGCGATCTGCCGCGGTTGATGAAGGAGACTCGCTGAGCCGAGATCCTCCAAAAGCCACCCTCAAACGAAGGGACGCGATGGAGAGTCCCGAGGCCACGAAGCGGGATCGACATCCCGGCCGTTTTCATGATGACTTCAGAGGTGGTGACGCGCCAACGCCTGCAACTCCTCGCTCTCTTCCTGATCGTGGCCACGCTGTGCCATTTCGCCGCGCGGACATTGCTGGTGAAAACCGCGACGCCAGGAGCGGCCTCCTCCGGAGAAAACAGCGGGACGGCAGATTATTCTGCGGGAGGACGCGCGATAGGCACTGAGCACACCGGAACCGCTCGCAAGCTCACCAATCGCACCAACAGCGAACGCGATCCCGCGGGGATGAGCCCGGCTAAGCTCGCCGAGCTGAAGCAGAAATATCACCAGCGCCTCGATCTCTGGTATGACGATGCGCGCGCCAACCCGCTGATCCTGGACCTGGCAGGAATCTCCAGGGAACGGCTGCCAGAACTTCAGAGGGTGGTGGACTTGGTCAACGAAGAGGCTACCCGGAGGCTCAAGGATTGCTTTCACCGTGCCGGGGTGCCAGCAGGAGCGAAAGCCTCTCCAAGAACTGATGCACCAGGAAATGGCCGCTCGTTTCGGGGAGGAGGCTGCGGAGGTCATGACGGCTTGCTCGCCAGCGTGGGGGAATATCGGAGCCATGGCCGGTTGCGAGCTCAGCGGCTCTTTTTCCCGTAATCGGCTGAACCCCGCCGATCTGCAGCTAACCGTGAACTTCAAGAGTCCGGATTCCTCAGGACCTTCGGGAATGGTGTCCATGTACAGCCAAAAGGCTATCCGCGAGAGATTCGGCGACCTCTTCGACGATCTGCTGAAAAACTCCCCATGAAAGGACATCCTCCCTCTCCTGCCGTAGCATGCCGATTGAAGCCAGGCAGCCTGCTGCTGGTCACCCTGCTGGGAGTGGCGGCCGGTACCGGCAGTGTTTTCTTGCGTCCGCGCAGCCCGGATCCCGTGGCCTCCGTTGCCGCGGCCTTCGGCCCTCATCCACCGCAGCAAACGGGTGCCACAACAGAAAGACCCGCAGAGGCCGAGCCTGCCAGGCAGCCGCCTCAAGACCTCGCCCGCATGATTCCCATCAAGCCCGGCAATCTCCAGCAGGTGGAGAGGAAGCTCCAGGATGAGATGGACGAAATGAAGCGCTCGGATCTCGGGAATGGCGAACTCTACCAAGGACTGCTCAGGACGCCCGATGCGCCGAGCCTGCGTGCACACGGCATCGACGCTGCGAAACTCAAACAGCTTCAGGACATCAGCGACCGCCACTCCAGCGAATGCTTCAAAGCCATGCACGATCGCATGCAGCGCGACTCCGCCCGGTCCGATCCGGAACACGGCGTGCTGGCCTGGATCATTCCCGGCGATCCCACGGCGGCAGAGGAAATGAAAGCGGCGCTCCGGAACGAACTGGCCACCGCGGCAGACCCTGAACTGGCTGACGAAATCATCACGGAGAAGGTTCTGCAGGGTAGGTTCGGCTATTTCGGCGCCACCGACACGCTCATCAGCGTCGAACTGCCCACCGATGATGCCGCGATCGGCAAAAAGCGCTACACCTACTCCGAAAGCGAGGGACGCGATCTGGGCCGAGTGAGCTTCAGCTATCGCAATCCCGAAACGAACCGAGCCGACAACGGCGCCCAGATGGACGCCACGCCGGAAGGCATCAGCAGCTTTTACGGCGACTTCTTCACCGACCTGCTGAATCCCTGACGCCGCCTCAAGGAGCCGTCTCCTGCACCTGTAGGCGCATGAAGCGGGCGGGATGAGCGGGATCGGTGACGGAAAGAAAATCGCTGACCGTCACCTGCCGGCTTTCATCGCTGCCGCTTTCGGTCACGGAGGCTCCGCTGACCAGGACGCCATACGGTGCGCCATTCACGCTGCTGGCGACATCGGTCCACGGCCCGCCCGGGGAGTCGGCGGCCTGCACCACGGCGGTGATGCCCGCTCGACCAGGATAGCGGTCGAACTGAAGCTGCAGGTGACCAGTGGCGTTGAAGCTGTAGTTCGGCAGCACGCTGAGCCCTGGAGCGCTTCCCATCGGATCTCCGCCCAGGGCGTATTCCATCACGTTGGTCAAGCCGTTGCCGTTCGGGTCGCCAGCCGGACAGCTGGCGGAGTTGGCCGCATCCTGGAGGTAGAGTTCTTGCCAGTCGGCAAAGGAAGCGGGCGGCAAATAGCCGATGCCGGTGACCATTAGGTCGAAATTGTTCTGATCAGCATCGTCACTACGCACCCGCAGCGTCGCGGTCTGCAATCCGCGCGAAGTTGGGGTATAGGTCACGGTAAAGGTCGCTACACCATTCCGCGGCGGCAGGACCGCAGGTACTCCGGCCGTATCGATGCTAAAGTCGCCGGGATTTCCGAGCAGGGAAATTTCGCCGAGATTCAGTGGCAGGATGCCGGTGTTCCGGATGGTAAGTTGCCGGCTGACCGGCGCGCTGCCCACATCCCGAAGTCCTAGATCGACGCGGGAATCGACGACGACATAGACAAAATCATCTGCCTCGGCCGCCGATCTGACGGCCACCGGTCCGGCATGGGTGGGAACATTCACAAAGTCGTCTGAAGGATAGAGCTGCCCCATCGTTCCGAGGGCGAACAGCCGCGAAACACCGGCAGAGATGGACCGAACATGGAAAGGCAGCTTCTGAATCAGAGGACTTGGATACCAGCTTCTCACAATCGTTCCATCCTCCCGGAGGGCGGAAACGCTATAGTAGGAGGCTGCGATCGATTTGAATGGCCCAAGGGCGGCCTGAAAGCTGTCAGGCCTGTCCGACGCCCCCCACGAAACGATCGTGCCGTCACTCCTGAGGGCGAGGGTGTAGGTGAGTGGAGCATTGTTGGGGTAGAAGAAATCGGAGGGACACGAGGAAATGGCGACCACATGGTCCAGGCCGGGCGGCACGGCAGTCCAGCCATAGGCAGCCTGACCCCACATCACCACCGTGCCATCGCTTTTAAGAGCTGCGGAGGTGTGAACTCCGGCGGAAATCGCAGTGACCCCGGTGAGATCGGCCGGGACATCGCACTGACCGTAGGCGTTGGAGCCCCAGCTCACCACCGTCCCGTCGGACTTCAAGGCCATCAAGTGGTCATATCCGGCGGAAACCTGGGAAACGCCAGTCAATCCGGCAGGCGGCAGTGGATATAGTGAGACCACGGTGCCGTCGGTTTTCAAGGCCACAGCGAGATTGTGACTCGCGGAGATTTCGGCAACTCCTCTGAACCCGGTGAGAAGTTTGTAATGAATAGGGTCACCGAAGGGGATGTTCCGCTCTTCCACCACTCCCGACAGCAGGAGGTCCCCTCGCTCCGGCTCCACGCTCCGGCTCCACGCTGATCTCCGGCCCCTGAGCTTCACCTTTGAGGTTGACGATGAACGTTTTTTCATCCGCGTCGTTGCTGTAAATGGACAGTACCGCGCTGAGCATACCGGTGGCAAAGCGGGGCGTCAGAGCAACCGTAAGAGTGGTGCTGGCGCCAGGCGCGAGGGGGCCAGGTAGAGCCGAATCCACATTGAAATCCACCGCTTGGGATCCGCCGAGCTCCGGGCCATAGAGGAAGAGATCGACGTTGCCGGTGTTCTGGATCGTGATCGTCTGGGGAGCGCCGACGGTGCCTGTCAGGGCCTTCGGCAGAGTCACGGACCCGTTGCCGCTGGCAAGCTCAGTGGTCCCGGAGAAAACGCTGATCTCCGGGGTGTCAGAGAATCCCTGTCCTTTCAGGCTGACCGAAAAATCGCTGCGGTTCGGATCATTGTTCGGCACCCGCAGCGTCGCAATCCGGACGCCCTGTCCGTGAGGAGTGAAAGACACGGTGAATGTTGCCTTGCCTGACTCCCCGGCGAGGACCGAGGGAACATTCACGGCGTCGACAGAGAAATCCTGTGCATTCGGTCCATCGAGGGTAACGCCGCTCAGATCCAGCGGCTGAGAACCGATGCTGCGAATGGTAAAGGTCTTTGGACTGCTTGAGCTGGAAACGAGCCGGCGCTCAAACTCGACGGTGGAATCCGCCACAGCGGTGACATAGTATTTCCCACCGGAGACCGATTTGACGGCCGTAAGACCATCGAACGTATTGAAGGAGGAAGAAGCTGCCCAGCCCGCAACCGTTCTGTCCGATTTGAGGGCCACGGCGGCGCTGGTCGAAGTCGCCACCGCCACGACATTCGCCAGACCTGCGGGTGGTTGAAACGTGCCGGAGAATCCCTCATTTCTAAATGATACCGTGCCGGTGCGGAGGAGGGCCAGACTGCTGTTACTAACAGCCGAAAATGCACTGACATTCTTGAGGCCGTTGAGATAGAAGGAATGGCTGCTTGCATTGGGTCCCCTCTCAAAAACGGTTCCATCCCCCTTCAGTGCAAAGGTCGTATTGTCGGAAGCGCCAATACCAGTGATGCCGCTGAGATCGGTGATGTTCAGCTGCCCCTGGTTCCCGAAACCCCAGCCAACCACCGTGCCGTCGTTTTTCAGCGCGACCACGTGCGAGTTCCCAGCCGCGATGTCGACGACGCCGCTCAGGCCGACCGGTGGGGACTGAACGCCGTTTGCCTTGGTGCCCCAGAACACAAGAGAGCCATCCTCTTTCAGCGCCACAGAGAGATGGTCGCCGGCAGCGATTTTTCTAACGCCCGTTAATCCCCGCGGCACATCGGTCTCCCCCGAACCGCCAGTGGCGCCCCAGGCGACGACGGTGCCGTCTTTCTTCAAAGCGAGGGCATGATAGAGCCCCGCAGCCACCGTCTGCACGGTGTCGAGACCGTTCGGAACGCCGAACGAGCCGCTCGACACCAGAGCCTGGTTCGAGAAAAGAGGCACTCCCGCAGGCTGCTCAATCCGGATCTCCCGCCCGGGAGTTCTTCCCGACAGATTGACATCAAACGTCCCCACGAGAGGGTCGTTGGTCACGATGCGCAGCAGCCCGCTCCGGCGGCCGGCGATCACCGGAGAAAACCGCACGGTAAAGGTGGCGGAGTCGCCGGCAGCGATGGATGACGGAACGGGTCCTTCCAGCGAGAATAGGTTGCGATCAATCCCGCCGATCGTCGCTTTGACCGAGGTCAGCGGCGAGACGCCCAGGCTCTTCAGGGTGAAGACCATCGACGAGCTTTCACCCGGCGCCACGCGGTCGAGACTGACCGTCGATCCGGGAGCCAGCGGAACGTCGGCGGACTGCTCCACCGCCAAGCGCGAGGCCGAAAGCAACAGGTCATTCAGGCTGAATTGTCCGGCAGCGAATGTGAAGAAACGGAACTCATCCACATTCCCCACGAACGAGACCGGCAACGGGGACGAAGGAAGGGCAACCTGGTAGCAGCCGATGGAACCTTGGAAGTAGGAAGACGAATAGGAGGACGGAGGATAGACCGGCGTCAGGGAAGAACTGCCTGCAGCCTGGCCATTGACGTAGAGGGTCGCGATCCCGCCATTTCTCACCAGTGCGATATGACTCCAGGTATTTTGAGGCAGCGGACCATCTCCAAAGAAAGTCCCGTTGATGGCGGCCCGGCAGCGGCCGCCATCCTGGAAAATACCCCATCCGCCGACGCCGGGATCCCCGAAGCAGATGATGCCGCGCATGCCAGTCCCGGCAGAAGCAGAAGGCCTTACCCAAGCTTCCGCTCCAAAGTTGTCTTGTGACGTCGTGGAGGAAGCCGTGAGCTGGCAATCCCCCCGGGACAGGTAGATGCTACGGTTACTCCCGGTCCGGTCTGCGGCCTCAGGACTGACGTCTGTCGAGTAGTAGGCGGTCGAAGTGACTCCCACCGAATAGATGCCGGAGGAAGAGGAAGGAGAGCTGATGCCCGAAGTCGCCATTGCCAGGCCGGTCGTATCTCCCGGATCCCTTTCACCCATCGGCAGATACTGGGAAGTACTGACGATCCCAGACGAACTGGATGACAGCAGAATCAGGAAGCCGAGGCCGAGCGCAGGGATAAGGCGTGATTTCCGGAGGACGGAAGACAGAAAATTCATGTTCGGGGAGAGAAACAGGGCGGGCCGTTCTTTCAGGGATTCCCGGCGCTGGAAAGCGGGAAGTGGTGACGAGCCCTACCCTCGCAAGATATCAGAGAACCCGATGCCTCAGAAGCAAGACTTCCTCTTGATGGTGCTACCCGCCCTCCCCCTCACGCCTCCGCCGGGGCGGAGGGCTTCTGCTCGTAGGCGTGGCGGAGGGCGATTTCCAGGTTGTCGCTGCGGATCGGCTTGGTCAGGTAGTCGTCCATGCCGGCGGCCATGCATTCCTCGCGGTCGCCTTCTCCCGCATGGGCGGTCAGGGCGATCATCCACGGCCGGTCGAGCCGCAGCGGATGCAGGAGGCAGATGCGGCGAGCCGCTTCCAAGCCATCCATTTCCGGCATCTGGATGTCGAGCAGGATGACGTCGTAGCGGGTGAGCCGGATCGACTCCAGCACCTCCAGGCCATTGGCGACGATGACGGGGCGATAGGCCATGCGCTGCAGCAGCAGCCCGGTGACGCGCTGGTTCACGGGATTATCCTCCGCGACCAGGATGCGCAGCGGGCAGTTGTCGCCCAGAACATTGCCGGGCACCACCGCGAGGGGCAGAATTCTTTCCGGGACCGCGGAGGAGTGGATCAGGCCCTGGACCGCACGCAGCAGCGGGCCGGATTTCACCGGCTTGGTGAGCATGCCGGCGATGCCGAGCGCGGCGAGATCCTTGTTCCGGTCGCCGACGGAGGTGAGCATGATGATCGGCATCTGCTCCGGGGTGAGGCGGGTGCGGATCTCCGCGGCCAGTTCGTAGCCGTCCATCTCCGGCATCATGACGTCGAGGATGGCGATCTGGAACGGCTCGCCGCCACGGAGCTTTTCGAGTGCTTCTCGACCGCTTGCGACCGCAATGGGAACCATGCCCCAGGACTCAGCCTGCATCTGGAGAATCCAGCGGTTGGTCTCGTTGTCGTCGACGATGAGGACGCGCATGCCCGCCAGACTGCGCGGCGCGGCGGTGGCCGTCCCGGGAGAAGCGGCGGCGACGGCGGGCACTTCGAAGTGGAAGGTCGAGCCTCTGCCCTCCTCCGACTCCGCCCACAGGCGGCCGTCCATCTTTTCGATGAGGCGGTGCGAAATGGCCAGGCCCAGGCCGGTGCCGCCGTAGCGGCGCGTCGTGGAGGAGTCAACCTGGCTGAAGACCTGGAACAGGCGGTCCATGCGATCGGCCGGGATGCCGATGCCGGAGTCGCGGACGGAGACGCGCAGGACCGGGCTGGCATCCTCAGTTTCCAAGGGAACCATGGCCAGCTTGACGAAGACCTCGCCCTCGTTGGTAAACTTGATGGCGTTGGAAAGCAGGTTGACCAGCACCTGGCGCAGACGGGTGGGGTCGCCGAGGATCGCATCCGGCACGGCGGGGTCGATCCAGTACATCAGGTCGAGATGCTTCTTCGCCGCGGGTGAGGCGACCAGATCGAGCGCGGATTCCACACACTCGCGCAGGTGGACGGGGATCTCCTCCAGGCCGAGATGGCCGGACTCGATCTTCGAAAAATCCAGGATGTCGTTGATCAGGCCGAGCAGGACGTCACCGCTGCTGTGGATCGTTTCCACGAACTCGCGCTCGCGGGGCTCGATGGGGCCGTCCATGAGCAGATCCGACATGCCGATGATGGCATTGAGCGGGGTGCGGATTTCGTGGCTCATGTTGGCCAGGAACTCGGCCTTGGCGCGGGCGTGGGCTTCGGCGCGGGCGGTGGCTTCCTGAAGCTGGACGTTCTTTTGCTCCAGGATTTCGGCGGCGCGGTGGCGCTCATCGATGTCCTGGAAGACGCCGCGCAGACCGGTCACCTCGCCGGCTTCGTCCAACACCGGCTCGCCACGGGAGTGGACCCAGATGGTGCGGCCGCGGGCGGTGATGAGGCGCAGTTCCAGGTCAAATGGCTCATGCGAAGCGACGGACTGCCAGATGCTCTCCTGCATGAGCGCGCGGTCTTCCGGGTGGAAGAAATCCAGCGCCTGTTCGAGCGTGACGGGCGTGCCGATGGGCAGCTCGTGGATTTCGTAGGTGATGTCAGACCACTCGGAATGGATGCCGCCGAGCTCAAACTCCCAGTGGCCGAGACGGGCGATGCGTCCGGCGGCGCGCAGCAGGGCCTGGGCGGTCTCCTCATCGGCCAGGGCCTCGCGGAGTTCGCGTTGAGCTTCCTCGCGCTCGGCGATTTCCTGTTCCAGGCGCAGGTTGTTGGCTTGGATCTCGCGGTTCTGCCAGACGCGCTGCTGAAAGCCGCGGACGGCGACGGCCATGGCGACCGCCAGCGGCAGGCCGAGCAGCAGGACGAAGCCGGGCAGCTTGCCGCCGGTGAAGACGGAGCCCTTTGGCGAGACCTCGAAGCGCCACGGATGGCCGTGGAAATCGCCAGGCGCCACTTCGGTGACACTGTGCTCGCTGGGGTGCTCCGGACCGTAGATGACCTGATCGCCATCCTTCACCGTCACGTCGTAGCGGGCGAAGGTGGGCTGATCCAGGGCCGTCTTCATGAAGTCCTCGAAACGGAAGACCCCGACCAGGAAGCCGTCGAACTGATGGTCGCGGTAAAGCGGGATGCAGGACAGGAAGCCCCTGCGGCCGTCATTGAGAGAAATCGCGGGGGAAAGAGCCATCGCGCCATCACGCTCGGCGTTTTTCAGGGCCTCGGCCGACTGCCAGCGCGGGTCGTGGCGGAGATCGATGCCGTCCAGGGCAGGCGCGGCGCCTTCGGGCGAGGTCCACTGCATCTGGCCGCTTGCGTCGGTGCGGCCGATGGCGTCGAAGATCTTTTCGTCGCGGATGTAGCTGGCGGCATCCGCTGACCACTCTTCCCGGGTCATGGGAGTGCGGCGTTCCCAGCGGCGCTTCATGCGGGTCATGGCGCGGAAGGGGCCGTCGAGTCGAACGAGCGAATCGGTCGCCAGGCTCTGGGCGACCACGGTGGCCTCGTCTTTCATCGCGCGGTGGCGCTCGGCGACGAGCGCCTGCCAGAGCACCAAAGTGGCGACCACGGTGGCCAGGGCGACCGGCACCGGCAGCCAGCGGTCCTCGCTGAGGCGCTGCCCGCCGAACACCAGGGTCACCAACAGGCCGGTACTCAGCAACGTGACGCCGCAGGCGGTGTGCAGGGCCATGCCGATCGCATTTCCCCACATGTAAGTGCCGGACAAGCCGGTGGCATAGCCGCAGAAAACCATGGCGCACAGGGCCAGCGACAGAGACGCCGGAATCCAGATGCCGGGGCGGCGGGCAGCGAGCGGGAGCCTAAGGACGAGCACCACCATGGAGATGCCGCAGAGCGCGAAGCAGACGGCTGTCGGCGGCGAAGGAGTGAGAGGGGGAAGTTCGGGAATCGAGGGGAAATGGGAGGCCAGGGCGGAGATCCCCAGGTCCACGTGGAAGATATATTGGCAGACGACCGCCCAGCCGGTGGCGCCGCCCACGATTCCCGTAGCAAGAGTCAGCCACCGGGCCCTCTGGAAAGCAAACGCCGTGAGGCCGCTGCCGAAAAGGAGCAGGCAGAGCGCGGTGAGATAGTGCAGCGGCAGCATGCCGGTGTGGATCCGGACCAGTGGCGCGCTGTGAAGATGCCAGCCAACCAAGACGACCAGGGCAAGCAGCATGACGAGCACCCCGCACCCCGCCGCGAGGTGGTTCGGCCATTTCAGCGGGGGTCGGGATTCCGGAGTCGTCGGACTTGCCATGCTTGTGCGTATTTTCCAGCGGGCGGATTCCACCCGCTCCACTTGGCGTGGGAAGGCGCTCCGCAGAGCATATTACAAATCTTTTGACGGGTGGAAAGCCGGGTAGTTGGAATTTCAGGGAAACTTAGACGCTTCGGCAACTTCAGAGTCTCGCGGAGGCACGGACCGAGGTTGCCGGGATGCCTATCGCGACAGGCGTCCCGTGAGCGGGTCGACATGCAGGCGGAGGAAGCTGGCGGGCGCAGGCATCCTGCGGATCCACCAGAGGTCGCCGGAGTGGCCGGTGACGACGATTTCATCAAATGAGCGGGCACAGGGCACGAAGCGGCGGAACCAGGTGCCGACGGGGGGATTCTGCGCCGGGTCGAAGCTGGTCCAGTAGCCGTCGTGCTGCTCGCGGTAGATGCTTTCAAACCACGGGATCCTGCCGCCGGCGCCGAAGGCGAGCTCCAGAAAGTAGCGGCCCTGGGAGTCGAAGTGATGGTAGGAAAAATCCGGCAGCGTGACATTCGCCGTGGTGCCGCGCACCTCCCAGGTGCCGACCAGCCAGCCGGGCTGGAGGGAGGAAGAAGAGGCGCTGCGATTCATCGTTCAGAGGCTCCGGCGTAAAGCATCCACCGGAATTCCCGGGCACTGCGACCCAATCAGAAAAAGCCAGCGGGTCAAGACAGAGGGAAGCCCGGAAGCCATTGCCGGTAACGGGGGCTGGCGCCGGGAATGGGGGATTCCTGGCGCCGGCTCGGGCCGGTCTCGGGGGGGGAGACGGACCATTTGGGGGGATGCTATCGTTCGGGGGGTGAACGTCAGCGCTCGGCCTTGCGGGGGTGCTTCGTGCTGACGGTCCAACCATGTCCGATTTCCCCCCGCCCCACCATACCGCTATCGCGGGGGCGCGATGACGGAGGCGGGGGCGCGATCACGGAGGCGGGGCGCGATCACGGATGGAGCGGAGTTTGAAAGCAGCACACCTCCTTTGACGCTCATTTTACCCACTGCTGCTGGACGCCCTTTCAGAGGCCTTTACCGTCGGGCGCAGACAGCCACGTGTCGCTCCTTCTCCGCCTATCTCATGAAAAAACGCTCCATGATTCTCGCTGCCACCGTGGCAACTTTTGGGTGCGCCTGGCCCTGCTTGACCCGGGCGGCGGAGCCTGCGACGCCGGCTACGGAAGCCTCTGCGATCAGAGCCCGGATGGCGGCGGACAAAGCGAGGGAGATCGACAACGACGCCAAACGGCGTTCCAAAGAGTTGCTGGCGGCGGGCACTGCGAACGATCAGGGGAAATATTCAGCCGGCCTCCGGAGTGCCCTCGACCGGTTCGAAGGGAATCCCGAGGTGGTGCTGGAATCCTGCGTGCCTCTGCTCCACAGCCAGGACCCATTCATCCGCTGCAGGACGGCGCAGATGTTCATGGTGGCCGGCTTTCACCCGGCAGAGTCCTCCAGGATCCTGCTGGAAATCCTGAACCGGCCGGAGCGGATCCCATGGACCGACAGCGAAGCCGGCGAAGCCGGCGAGGACGGCGAGGACGGCAATGCCAGCGCAATCGATTTGCGGCGCACGGCTGCGGAAACTCTCACCCGCTTCCACGTGAAGGAAGCGGCGGACGGCATCTGGAAGCTCTATCAATCGGAAAAAAGCACGGACCTGCTCCTGCTGCTTTCGGATCTGGACGACAGCCGCTGTGTCCCGGAGATCCCCCTGGATCTGAACATCCTCAACTTTACCGAGCCGCTCGGAAAATTCAAAGTGGCTGCGGCGAGGAAGCCACTGGAGGAAATCAGCAGGGTGCGCGAACAGTCCGGGAGACCCCGCACCGCCGCCATCGAGAGGGCGCTCTATCGGATCACCGGCGACGAGCAGCACCTGGACTATCTCATCGAGCACCGCTGCCTGGAGCAGATCCTCGGCTTGAAGTCGCCGAAAGTGGACGACTATCTCGCGAAGTGTCTCGTTTCAGACGACGACGCGAACGCCGCCAATCTCGTTTTCATCTATCGTCACCTGCAAAATCCCGGATCGCCCGATGAACTTCAGGCGATCCGAAATCTGCTCGCCAACTCGAAGTCTGCCGGTCCCGTCCCGATGGACACGGTTCTGCGGGTCGCAGCCCATCTGAAAAATCCGGAGATCGACCGGCTTGGAGAGGAATACGACCGGAAATTCCAGGAAGATCTCTGGAGCCGCTACTATAACCGCCGGAATTGGCCGCTCCTCGATGAGCGGCTGCCGAATCCCTGATCGCCCCGAAGGAGGCCGGGCCAGCGGGCTGCGGCTCCGGCTCAGAACTTCAGGCGCCTATTTCAGCGACTTCTTCCACTTGGCCTCCAGCTCGCTGATCGACTTGCCGGTGGTCTTGATCCAGAAGTCATCGGAGTAGCCGGTCGACATGGTGTGGGTCAGTTCCTTGATGATCTGCTTGTCGTGGCTCTTCATGACCCAGTTGAGGAAATTGGCGGAGACGCGGTAGCTGGCGTCGTATTTCGCCTTGGAGGGGTCGGAGATTTCCGCACCCTTCTTGCGGGGTTCGAACTGATACCAGCGCACCCAATCGGCCACGCCCTCGACCGACCAGCCGGGGGCCTTCGAGGCGCCGGTGCCGGATTGGACGATGTGAGTCATCTCATGGATGATGCAGCCGACCGCTTCGCCATCCTTCTGGCTGCGCATGAAGTCGGAACTCACAACGATGCCGCCGCCGGAAGCGTAGGCCGGCACGCCGGGATTACCCGGGATGATCACGCCGTTCTTCAGCGTCAGAGTCATCTTGGAGGGCGGCTTGTCGCCGGGCGAGAGGATCAGGTCAATGATCTTGGGATACCAGTCGACCACCTTCGGGATGGCGTTTTTCGCGAACCACTCGCGGAGGTCCGGGGAGGCGGTGGAGTCGACGGTGATGGTGTATTTGCCGTCCTTGGTGGTGAAGGTGTCGAGGAGCTTGGCATCGGGGGCCGCGCTGGTTTCGGCGTTGGCGCGCGCGCCCAGCAGGAGGGCGAGAACGGGAAGCAGTCGCCAGCGGTTCTTGAGACTGAGGGCGGGAATCATGATCGGGATCATTTGGGTTGTTCGAACGTATGGCGAAGCCGACCGGGAAAAATATCAGTGGATTTTTATCAAAGCGGCATCGGATGGCCGCCTCTACACGTCGAACCGGAGGGTTCGGTTCAGTGGCATCCGAACTTTTGGTGATTTTCCCGGGTAGGAAGCCCATCTACTAGGTTCGAAGTACCATTCACCCGGCCCTGGACATCTCCGGATCGCAGCAGGGCCCAGCGCCCTCAGGAATGACCGGGGAGACGCTGGCCGTCATGATAGGCGGCCAGGAATTCGTCGGAGGCGATTTCATCGGCCAGCCGGTGCAGCGTCGCGACCGCGCCAGGGCCCAGGACAACCTCCACCTGCCGGTTGGCCGCAGCCCAGAAGACCAGGGCTTCCCGCAGGCGTTCTCTCCCCAAGAGGGTGAGGATGGCGTGCTTGGTCCGCTTGTCGTAGGCGTCAGGACGGACTTCCACGATTGCGTCCCGGACCAGCGGCCGGAGGGCGTGGGTCAGGGCGGAAATCAGGATAGCGAGACGGCCCGCGAGAAACTGCAGGGTCGGGCCCTGGCCTTCGTCCTGCGCGGCGAACTGGTCGATCTCCACCAGCAGGGCCACCTGGGTCGCCTTCAGGTTCATGGGGGCCAGCGCCTCATCATAGAGCTGGCCGAGACGGCGGGAGGCGCGGCGCAGGGCCCTGTTGGTGCAGACCAGGTCGGTGAACGCTTGGGTCGCGGCGGTCTTTTTTCCCATGTCGAAAAATTAGTTGAGCACTCCACCATTGACAAGGGTGGATTCGTTTCTATAGTTGAGCACTCAAGTGATTCAACCAGTCACTTTTTCAACTGAGATCAACCGCCATCCATCATGTCTGATTCCTCATCCAAGCAAGTCGCCGTTGTGACCGGAGCCTCATCGGGCATCGGCGCTGTCTATGCCGATCGCCTCGCCGCCCGCGGCTACGATCTGATCCTGGTGGCCCGCCGCGCCGACCGTCACGAGGCCCTGTCCGCCAGGCTCACGGAAGCCTACGGCGCCGGAGTCGAAACGATCACCGCCGACCTGACCCGCGACACCGATCTGGCCGCGGTTGAAAAGGTGCTGGCCAGCGATCCCCGCGTGAGCTTGCTGGTGAACAACGCCGGCGTGGCGACGCTGAAGCCCTTTGCTCAGACCACGGCGCAGGAAGCCGCCACCCAGGTGGCGCTGAACATCACCGCGCTGACCCGCCTGACCCAGGCCGTGCTGCCCGCTTTTCTGGCGAAGAACTCCGGGGCGATCATCAACGTGGCTTCGGTCCTTTCCATTTACACCCTGCCGGTTAGCTCCGTCTACAGCGGCACGAAGGGCTATGTGCTCAACTTCAGCCGCGGCCTGCAGCAGGAGCTGGCGGAGACCGGCGTGAAGGTTCAGCTGGTACTGCCCGCCGCAACGGCCACCGAGATCTGGGACCTGGGCGGCGTGCCGCTTGCCAGCCTGGATCAGGCGACGGTGATGAACGCGGAAAACCTGGTCGATGCCGCGCTGGCGGGCTTTGACAAGGGCGATGAGCTGACCTGGCCATCGGTCGCGGACGAGGGCCTGGTGGAGAACTACGAAGTGGCCCGCGTCGCCCTGTTTGCGGCCTCGCAGAACGGCCGGCCAGCTCCCCGCTACACGGCGGGCTGAAGAGAATTTCCGGGAATCATGGGTTTGTTTGGGCCGCAGCCGGGCATGGTATTCCCCGGCTGCGGCCTCTTCTTGTGAGGGGGTGGTGCCTGATTCTTCAGGGAACGCCGCTGACACATCCGGATGCTGCGCGGCGAAAGGTGGCGCCGACCGCCGCCGTAACCGCATGGATCGACCCACTCCAAAAACCAAAATCCATGTCTGCACTCTCACGCCGCCAATTCATCACCCGCACCAGCCTCGGCGCCGGGGCTCTCACGTTCGGCGTCCCCGCCATTGTCCGCGGCCGCAACCTGAACGGCCAGATCGCCATCGGCTGCATCGGCGTGGGCGGCAAGGGCAGCAGCGATACGGATGACTCGGCCAAGTGCGGCGGCCAGATCGTGGCGCTTTGCGATGTCGACTCGCGCTTCCTGGCCAAGAAGGCGGAGAAATACCCGGAGGCGAAGAAGTTCGCCGACTACCGCAAGATGTTCGACGAAATCGGCTCATCCATCGATGCGGTGACCATCTCCGGGCCCGACCACATGCACGGCCTGGCGGCGATGACCGCGATGGGGCTGGGCAAGCACATCTACTGTCAAAAGCCGCTCACTCAGACCGTCTTCGAGGCCCGCGAGCTGCGCCGGATCGCCGCGGAGAAAAAGGTGGCCACGCAGATGGGCAACCAGGGCAGCGCGGCAGACGGACTGCGACGCGCGGTGGAGGTCATTCAGGCCGGAGTGATCGGCAACCCGAAGGAACTGCACGTCTGGAGCAACCGCCCGATCTGGCCGCAGGGCATCAATCGCCCAGCCGGCAGCAGCCCGGTGCCGGACTACCTGAACTGGGATCTGTGGCTGGGGGTGGCTGCGCAGCGGCCGTATGTGGAGGGTGTCTATCACGATTTCAAATGGCGCGGCTGGAGTGACTTCGGCACCGGCGCGCTGGGCGACATGGCCTGCCACACGGTGAACATGCCCTTCCGCGCGCTGAAGCTGGGCTACCCGAATGTGGTCGAGTGCGAGATGGCTTCTCGCCTCTACGGGGAGAGCTATCCCCTCACCTCCCGCATCCGCTTTGAATTCCCGGAGCGCGAGGGCCTGCCGCCCCTGAAGTTCTGGTGGTACGACGGCAATCCCGGCGCGGACTTCAAGCCGCTGCGGCCGTACCCGAACATCGTCAAGGATGTGGTCACGATCACCGGTTCCATGCCGGAAAGCGGCTGCCTGGTGATCGGTGAGAAGGGTGCGGTCTTTTCCCCCGACGACTACGGTTCGCAGTTCCTGATCCAACTCCACGGCGAGAAGGGCTTCAGCAATGCCGGCGACCATGAAGCGGTCAAGGCGGTGCCGGTGACCATCCCGCGCTCGCCAGGGCACAACCAGGAGTGGTTCGACATGATGAAGAACGGCACCCCGGCGTATTCGAACTTCGAGATCTCCGCCTACCTGACGGAAATCATCCTGCTCGGCTGCATCGCGCAGCGCGTGGGTGAGGGCGTGCGGATGGAGTGGGACGGACCAGGGATGAAATCGCCGAACTGTCCGGAAGCGGAGAAGTTCGTGAAGCGGGCGAACCGGACCGGCTGGTGAATCTTTTCCCCGCAGGCTACGGTAAACGCCGTAGCCTGCGGCGGACTCTCCTACTTCGTCGCAACCAGGCGGATGCCGAGTAGCACGAAAAGACTGCCGGCAACGCGATTGAGCAGCTTTTCGAAAAGCGGCGTGCGGCGCAGGCGGTCCCCAATCGCGGCGGAGAACCAGCTCAGCGTCACGCACCACAGCGTGCCGGTGGTGATGAAGGTCAGGCCGAGAGCCAGGAAGGCCACGAACTTCGAAGCGCAGTCCGGAGCGATGAACTGCGGCATGAAGGCGAGGAAGAACAGCGCCACTTTCGGATTGAGCAGATTGGTCAGCGCGCCCTGCCGGAAGATCGCGAAGGTGCCGGCCGGTTTGAGGTTCTGCGGCTCCGCGGCGCTGGCCATGCGGGTCAGCA
>JAQGPE010000542.1 GCA_028293225.1 Akkermansiaceae bacterium
GTGCCAGTTCCGAGACCAGCGGCTGGATCTTCAGCGTCTCCTCGTCCTGCTGCTGATACTCGATGTCCACTTTCACCTCCCCTGCCATGCTGCGCTGGAAACGGAGTTCCCACAGACGCTCTTCGCCCGGTACCGGGACGAAGTCGGCGACTGCCGGGCCGCTGGCGCGCACGGTGGCGGCGGCGCCGTCGCTGAGGCCGGGCAGGCGCACGCGGGTCGACTTGATCGCCGCGTTTTCGATCCGGTAAATCAGGTGCAGCTTGGTCAGCGTCTGACCCTCGCGAGCGACCACGTCATGCAGGACCTGGGCGGTCACCCACGAGTCGAGCTTGCCGATCGCCAGGCCCAGCGACCAGTCCGACTGGAGCAGGCGGAAAGCCAGCACGCCGGGGCGCGGCATGCCCGCTTCCTTGGGATCGAGCTGCGAGACATTCGTCCGGGACACGGCGCGGACCTGCAGGCCGCGGTCCGGGACCACCGTCAGGGTGCCGGTCTGGCGGGTGGCATCCTGAACGGAGACCCGCGGCACCTGCCAGGCGGTCTGCGCGCCGGTGGCGGGGGCCGAAAGCGTCAGCGCAAAGACCTGCTCGCCGAGGGTCTTGCCCTGGAGATGCAGGCTGAGGGTGCGCTTGCCGCCGTCGCCCGATTCGGCCCAGTTGCCGAGCGCGGCGCCGGTCACCGACTCCACTTCGAAACCGTCCGGGATTTCCACGCCGAGCCGGAAAACCCCGGCCCTGGAAATGATCGCGGTCAGATCCACCGACAGCACCATGCGGTCCTCGCCAAGCGACAGCACCTGCTTGGTCTCCGCACGGACCTCCGGGGCGACGGGTGAAACGGTGAGCGCCACCGAGGCCTCGCCGCCGCTGTGACGGAAGGTCTGGTGCAGCACCACCAGCGGGTGGCGCTGGGCATCCACTGGCAGCATCTGCGCCGGGAAGTCATCGGGATTGACGGGACTTAGGCCTTTTTCCACGACGCCTTCCGGCTGGGCTTCTTCGGTGAAAGCGATCCCTAACAGACCGACCGTGCCGGCGGTGTTGCGGGCTTTCATCGGCGAGAGCTTCAGCTTCATCGGCAGGGCCGAGCTGCCCATCTGGGTGCCGATGGAAATCGAGAACGGCTGCTCCTGGGCGGGCTCGATGGCGATGCGCAGTTCCCGCGAGAGCGGATCGAAGCGCCAGCTGCCGACCGGACCGCCGGCGACTTCGCCGACCGTGAAGCCTTCCGGGACTTCCAGGGTGAGCTCCTTCACCACGCCCTGGGCGGGGCGCACGCCGATCAGGTGGCGGCCGTTGACCACGCCGGGACCAGGCAGAAAGAGATCGGAGATTTCCGTGAAGAACTGGCTCTTCTCGGCCGTCGCGTCGCGCTGCTTGGGACGGGCGGTGATCTGCGCGTCATCGGCGGCGGCCAGCACCAGCTCGGCGCCGCTTTCGTTTTCCGGCAGGCCTGCCAGTGCGGAAACTTTCGCCGCGGCGGACGAGCCGAATTCCCAGCCCGCTTGATTCCAGCGCACTGCGACGCGCTGCACGGCCGCCGGACCGGCCGGATTGGGCCAGCCGCTCTGGGGATCGACCAAGGGCAGCTCGAAACGCGCCTTGCCGGACTTCAGGCCCTCGGCGGTGGCGATCAGATAGTAGGCTGCCTCATCGTCGCCACCGTCCGGATCGCCCTTGATCACCCGCCAGCCTTCGCCCTGGAAATCGGTGAGCACCGCGGGCGACTTGAGCAAGAGATAGCGTTCCTCGGCCTTGCCGCGGGCCTTGATCTCCAGCTCACCGGTCAGGCGGCCATCGCTGATCTTCCAGCTCTGGGTGATCGACTCCGCGGGGTCGGCCTTGGCGCTAGTAAGCAACAGGGCGAACGCCAGCAGCGCGGTGGCGATGACCGGCGGGGGACGACGCGAGTCGCGCCACAGCGAGACGAACCAGGGCAGCCCGCGGCCGAGCAGCAGCGCGGCGGCAAAGGCGGCGAAGAACCAGACCGCACCGGTGTGCTGAGCCAGCAGGCCGATCGCCAGCAGCGCCAGGCCGGCGCTGGTGAGAGCCTCCTTACTACGAAGCCAGCCGTAGCTCGCGAGGGCGATCCCGGCGACTCCGGCGATCACGCCCCAAATGCTGGTCATGGCCAGCCAGGACGGGACGTTGCGGACTTTCGCGATCACCTCCTCGCCCGGCCCGACG
This sequence comes from Akkermansiaceae bacterium, assembly GCA_028293225.1. GTDB lineage: Bacteria > Verrucomicrobiota > Verrucomicrobiia > Verrucomicrobiales > Akkermansiaceae > Haloferula. The sequence goes on from JAQGPE010000542.1 coordinate 2,187, forward strand.
ACCGGTGCGGACAGCTGCAGCGTGGCCACATTCACCCGTCGCTCCTCCAGCGCCTGGGAAGCCAGACGCACCGCGCCCACGGAGGTCACGACCACCAGGATCAGTGCGACGATTCTCAGGCGGGAAAAGCGGTACAGGAAAACGCTGGCCGCGGCTCCCAGCAGCAGCAGCGCCGCGGGGACCCGGGCATGGGCGGAGATCCACTCCATGCCGGTCTCCGTCATGACCGGTGCCACCGGCCTGGCATTGCCACCGGTGGGAACCAGCAGGCGGCCGCGGTCGCCATCGACGGTCCATTCGCTGATCACCAGCGGCGCGGCCAGCACGGGGGCGGCCAGCTCGACGGACCGCGCACTCTTGCCGGCGGCGCCGTAGTTCAGGGCGACCTCCACCGGCTCGTTCGGATCGGCCTTGGCGGGCAGCGGAATCAGGGTGTCGGTTCCGTCCTCGCGGGCACTGACGATCGCGCCGTCGACCTTGGATTCCCACAGCTTCGACCCCTGTGGCAGACGCAGGCGCAGCACCGCCAGACCGCGCGATTTCACAAAGAAATGCGCCTGGGTCACCACCTGCCCATCGCGCGAGACATGACTGGAAAGCCGGGCGAAGTCGACGAACTGGCCGACCGTTTCGCCGGAGTCGAACCACTTGATCCGCAGTCCGATCGCCATGGCGCCGGAGGTGTACTGCCAGGCGGCCAGGGTCGGCGCGGTGCTGAGCAGGCGGTACTCGGCCGGGAGCTCGGAGGCCTCCAGCTTCAGGACCGGTCCTTCGCTACGAGTGATCTCGTATTTCACCTGGAGCGGGCTGACGATCTGGATATTGCCGCGCTCGGACTGAACCTCCAGCGGACGGACCTCGCCGGGGGAAAGGTCGCCGCCCTTGGCGCTCATCGCATGCTCGAAGGTGACCAGCAGCGTGGCCGAGCCGAGGACCGGGTGGGCCAGCGGCACGATCAGCGTGTCGCCTTCGCGCCGCCAGTCGCGGCCGACGCTTTGCCCGGTGACCTCGACATTTCCCAGCGTCTGAGGAACCCGCAGCCGCCACTCGGTGGCCGGGGCGCCGACGACGAAATAGTTCACCAGCACGCTGCCGGAGACCGCGCCTTCCTTGAGGGAATAGAGGTGGAAGACATCGGCCTGGACGCTGCGGCCGAGCGCCTCGACCTTCACCGTGGCGTTCCACTTGCCCTCACGGATGCGGAAGGCCTGCTGCAGGCCCGGCAGCTTCTTGGGAAAGTAATCCTGCGGGACTTCGGCCAGGCCCTCCGAGGAGGCGGTGGCGATGCGGTAGCCCGCTCCGGCGACCACGCCGACATAGCCGCGCGAGGACTTCGCGCCCGGGTAGCTGGTCACCGGCAGCACCCACTCGCCGGCCTGGGCGGCGAGGTTCTTCTCCAGCTTCACCGTGACGAGATGGCGGCCGATGATCGCCTGGCGAAAGAGGATCTTCAACTCGCGCTGGCCCCCGGCCTCCGTCGTGGCGACGCTGAAATCGCCGACGTCCGGACCGGTCACCGCCGCGACCGCGAAGTCGGCGGGGATTTTCAGCAGCCACTCGCGCAGCGGCGCTTCGCGGATGTCCAGCTCCAAGTCGGAAGTGATGCGGCGGTCGCTTTCCGCGAGTTCATGCACAGTGGTTTCCACCACGTTGATTTCCGGCAGCACCTGGTCGGCGGAGATCGAGTAGCCGTGCTCCGCGGAGGGGAAGCGGTAGACGAAGGATTGGCGGAGATTTTCCCCGTCACGCGCGCCGGGGAACTGGCCGGGTGAAAGCTGCATCAGGCCGGTGGCGCCGGTCACCTCCAGCTTGACCGCGCCGTCGTTGGCGATGCGCAGGAAGCCGCTGTGACGCAGCGCGCCCTGGGGCGAGAAGCGCAGGGCATCGAGCTTGACCGGGAAAGGACCGAGAGCGGTCTGGGCCTCGATTTCGATCTGGCCTTCCGAAGTGATCGGGCGGCTCAGGCGGATGTCCAGCAGCCGCTTGCCGCCGTCCTCGCGCAGGCTCCAGCCGAGCACCTGCGGGCCCTTCACCGAGAGGATCTCGCCGGTGCCGGAGATCTCCACCGGCACGGTGTCGAGCTTACCCTGCAGCACGCGAAAGGAGAAGCCGGAGCGGCGGCGGGCGAGCCCTGCGCCGACCCTCACCTCCGCAACCTCACTGCTGGTGAAGAACAGCGCGCCGGCCTCCTCCTTGCGGCCGCCTTTCCACGAA
>JAQGPE010000554.1 GCA_028293225.1 Akkermansiaceae bacterium
CGCTGACCATGAAGTCCAGTACCAGGGCGGTGGAGAGGCCCGTTTCCTGCGGCGCCTCCTGGCGGCAGACCAGGCTGCTGCGGTGGGTGCGGCCGGAGAGGAGATCCAGGGTCTGCTGGAGCAGCACCGGATCGCCGGTCAGCTCGGTGAGGCTTTCGAGGGCGGGCGGACTGATGCCTTGCGGCAGGTTGTCGGCAAGATCCGACTCGCCGAGGTAGCGGAGGCCGCGGGCTTCCGACCAGGCGACGAACTGGCCGAAGTAGATGGGATCGCAAACCGGGCCGAAGTCGTCGAAGCCGAGGATGTCGCCGCCTTTGCGCAGCATATTTTCCAGCGCCGCGGTGAGGCCGGCGGCGTAGGGGGTTTCCTTGCCGGCCAGGCGGCTGAGGCGGCGGATCACCTCGGCGGGTTCGCTGCCCAGCGGGGCGGCGGGGTTGTTGGCGAGCGCGCGGACCAGCGGGGCGACATCGCGGCGCAGCGACCAGCCGGGCAGGACATTGTAGCCGATGCTGGCGACGCCCGACGGGCTCAGTGCGGTGGCGCAAAGCTGGAGCACGCGCTCCTTCACCTCGTCCGGCACCCAGGAGAAGACGCCGTGGGCGATGATGTAGTCGAAGGTCTCCGCGGTCTGCCAGGTGGCGAGGTCGGCGACGTCGAAGCGGATGTTCTGCAGGCCGGCGGCGGCGGCGTGAGCACGGGCGGCGGCGATGGCGGTTTCCGAAAAGTCGATCCCCACAAAGCTGCTGCCCGGATAGGCGGCGGCCAGCGGCAGGAGATTGTGGCCGGACGAGCAGCCCATCTCCAGCACGCGGCAGGCCACAGGAGCGGCGACGTCTTTCACTCCGCCCACGCGCGCGGCGACGGCGAGCCGGGACGGGTGGGTGCCGGGGTGGCTGAGCGCTGGATAAGTCCGGGCGGTGTAGAGTTCGTGGACGGGATCGGACACGGCGGACTAATGGCGGAGCCGCCCGCGACAGGGAATCGCGAAATTCGCCGCCGTCAGCGGAAATGATCCCAGCCACCGCTGAGGGTCATGCCGTCACCCTGCTCGGTGAGCCTGCCGATCGCGGTCAGTGGCAGCGCGGGAAAGGCGGCTGACCAGCTAGCGGCGGCGCGATTCCAGTTCCTCTCCGGCACGGTCAGCAGCAGCTCGTAGTCCTCCCCGTCGCCCAGGGCCGCCGCGAGGTCGCAGCCACGGTTGCGGGGCAGCCACGAAGGATCGATTTCAAAGCCGCAGCCGCTGGCGGTGGCGAGGCGCGGCAGGTCCTTGGCCAAGCCGTCGGACAGATCCATCATGGCGCTGGGGCGCAGATGGGTGACCAGCCAGGCGGCCTCCTCCACGCGGGGAGTGAAGGTCAGGTGCTTGCCATGGATCGAGCCGCCGAGACGCCCGGTCACGGCGATGAAGTCACCCGGTTTGCCGCCGGAGCGCAGGACCAGATCTTTTTGGGCCACGCGGCCTTCCCCGGCCACCGAAATGAGCGCGCCGGAGGGCAGGCGCGAGGTCTCGCCGCCGGCCAGCAGTCCGCCGTGGGTTTCCAGACAATCACGGATGCCGCGGTAGAGACCATCCATCCAGGCGACCGGGCGGGCGGCATCGACGGCGACCGTGACCAGCAGATGCTCCGGGCGGCCGCCCATCGCGGCGAAGTCGCTGATCACGCGCGCCACGGCCTTCCAGCCGACTTTCACCGCCGGGGTCTTCGGGAGGAAATGGACGCCCTCGACGATCGCGTCGGTCTTCAGCAACCGGTAGGGCCGGCCCTTTCCCGCATCGACGACCGCGCAGTCATCGCCAGGGCCGCAGAGCAGGGCCCCGCCGGTGGGAAAGCCACGGGTGATGCGGGCGATCAGGGCGTCCTCGCCGATGTCCCTGAGGGTCTTCTTCATCTTGAGCGGCGGCCGGGAGCTACTGATGGATCTGGCGCGCCATCAGCTGGATCCCGACAGTGGCGGAGTTGAACAGGAAGTGCACAGAAATGGGCGCCCAGAGCGAGCCGGTGCGCTCGTAAACATTGCACAGCAGCAAGGCCAGAACGAAGAGGGGCACCAAGGCCACCGAGCTGCCGTGGGCGCCGGCGAAGACCATCGACGAGAACACCATGGCGGCGGCGGGTCCGCAGTAGCGCTTCGCCACCGGGTAGAGATAGCCGCGGAAAATGGTCTCCTCCACCAGCGGTGCGGCGATCGCGGCCGAGAACGACATCAGCGCCAGCACCAGCGTGTTCTGGGATTTCATCAACAACTGCACGGCCTCCTGGACCGGCTCGGCGTGAAGTTGATCCTGCAGCCAGGCATTCCAGCCCGTGAGCGCAAGGATGGCGGTGAAGATCCAGATGCTGAGCACCGAAAGCGGGGCGATGGCGAAAGCCAGCGGCCAGCGGCGCCAGCGCAGGCCGAGCCAGCGGACCGGATTCACCCGGCCGATCATGATGCCCACGGCGATCGCCCCGCAGAAGAGCTGGAAGCCGATGGAAATCAGCAGCACTCCAGCGGTGTATTTCTCCTCCGGCGCCTTGCCCCCGGACTTGTCGCCGGAGCCGAGCTGCATGATGAAGTAGAGGAAGACGAAGAAGGCGATGCCTCCGAGGTCCTTCGCATGGTACCAGCGGGTGGACACCTTCAGTGGGCCGGCGAGCGGGGCCTCTTCTTCATCGTAAGGCGAGGCGACCTCGGCGGCAGGCGGCTCGTAGGGCGCTACGGGGGCCACGCGGGGAAAACGGCTATATTCCTCCTGGGGCGGCAGGGGCGGAGGCGCCAGCGGCCGGGGAGGGCCGCTTTCCAGCTGAGGCAGCTCCTCTTCCGGCGCCGTAGCGTTTTTTTTCCCCGCGAGGCGAACGATGGCACTGATCGCGAAAATTCCGAGCGCCGTGACGAACACGAGCTGGATCAGGAGCGCTTCGGAGAATGGAGGCAGAGACATCGGGCGGGCCGACTCTGGCGGCGGCGGGGCGGGCTCGCCAGCGGGAAAATCGGGATCAGGATGGCAGTCAGGCATCTCCGGCGGGCTTGCGCAGGTCGGGAAAATCCCAATGCTCCGCGGATCAAATCGAGCGCATCCACCCGCGGGCAGAATCCGTATCGCCAGATCCTGCGACGCTCGGTTCCCGAACCGCTGCTGGCGCTGCTGATTTTCATCATGGGGGTGTGGCTGTGGGACAACCACTTCGGCCCGGCCGCGGGCTACGATCTGGAGACCTGCCGGATGACGGTGCTGAAGACCGACCGCAATTTGCGGCTGGCCTCGGGCTCCACCGGGCTGCCGGCCTGGATCTGCCGCGGAATCGGCATCCAGCCAATCGACGAGACGCTGCGGCTGGCGGTGGATGACCTGAAACTGCTGGAAAAGCACCAGGCGCTGGATGACGAGGCCGCGTATGCGCTCGCAGTGCTGGGCGCGGTAAGGGACCAGGCGAATCCCGCCAACCATGGCTTTCGCGAACTGAACCTGCCGCCGCCGAACCCGGACGAAATCGCCGCCCGTTTCACCGCCGGGACCGACCACTGGTGGGATGCCGCCTATTTGAATGGGGTCGCCGGGCTTGGCGGGCCGAAGCTGCTGCCGGAGAACCCCTCGGTCGCGACCGATCCGCGCAATCACTCCCTGGTCAAGCGGGCGGCGGCGGCCCGCGGGGCCGGCCTGGTGCTCGCCCTGATGGGGGTCGGCTTCATCCCGAGGGCGATGCGGGTGAGCCGGGCGGCGCTACAAGCGCGGCCCACCGGCTATCCCGGAGCGTGGAAACCGGGGCTGGGGATCGGGGTGTTCCTGCTGTCGTACCTCGCCTCCATCGGCTTCAGCCTGGCGATCGAGCGCCTGATCCACGGCCCCGGAGACGGCGGTTCCCCGGTGATCCTGAGCATGCCGGTACTACTGGCGTTCGACGTCGCGGGCCGCCTGCTGCCGGCGGCGGTCGCGCTCGCGCTGCTGTTCCGCAAGGGCTCGCACGCTATTTCCCGGCTCGGTCTAAGAAAAATGCCGGACGTGGGTCTTATTCTAGGAATGTTCGCCATCGTCACCGCGATCGACCGGCTGCTGCGCCCCACACTGGGCGCCCTGATGCAGCCCGACCCGACCGGCGGGCTGAGCCTGCTGGAATCCGGCGGCTGGGGGCTGATCTTCATCGCCGTGTCCGCCTGCCTGGCCGCACCGATCGCCGAGGAAATTCTGTATCGGGGGATTTTGTTTCAAACATTATCGAACCGAATTCGGGTGCCGGCCGCAACCTTGCTGTCGGCCGTGGTGTTTGCGGTGGTGCATTTTTACGATGCTTATGGGGTCGTGTCCGTCGGGATCTTCGGCGTAGCTTGTGCATTGTGTTTCAAGGGCCGAGGACTTTCCACCGCGATCCTTTTGCATGTTTTTTACAATTCAGTGATTAAGTTTCCGGAGTGGATCGTCTATCATGCGGCGTTAGGAAAATGACCGCTTAGTTCCACTCGCGTTTATCCTCCCACCCTGTTACCCAGACGGTCCCCTCTCCGATGAGTTCTCCTTCTTTTGAAGCTCCCACCCTGGAAGCGCTGGCTGTGCTGCTGCCTGCGTACGATTTTGAGTCCTTCATCGCGCAAGGCGGGATGGGTGCGGTGTACAAGGCGCGCCAGCGCAGCCTGGACCGCGATGTCGCGATCAAGATCCTGCCGCGCGAACTGGGCGCCGATCCGGATTTCCGGGCATCCTTTGCGACCGAGGCCCGGGCGATGGCCCGCCTCAACCACCCGAATCTGATCGGGGTCTATGACTCCGGCGATGTCGACGGCATGCCGTACATCGTGATGGAGTTTGTGAACGGCAAGTCGCTCTACCACTCCGCCTACAATCTGGCGGTGGAGCCGGTGCAGGCGGCGACGATCGTCAAAGGCATCTGCGATGGCCTGGCCCACGCGCATGAAAACGGGGTCATCCACCGCGACATCAAGCCGGCGAACATCCTGCTGACGCCGAAGACGGAGCCGAAGATCGGCGACTTCGGCCTGGCCCATGCGGGTGAAGGCCCGGGGGTGATGATGGGCACGCCGGGCTATACCGCACCGGAGGTGATGAGCCACCCGGAGCACGCCGACCGCCGCTCCGATCTCTACTCGGTGGGGGTGATCCTTTACGAACTGCTGGCCGGCTACCAGCCGCCGCTGCAAGGACCGATCCCGCCGCCATCAACCATCTGCGGGTGCGACACCGCGCTGGATCAGATCTGTTTCAAGGCGATGCACGTCAATGCGCTGATCCGCTATCAGGACGCGCACGAAATGTCGGTCGCGCTGGACACCTGGATCCGCCGGGCGGCGTCCGGCCACCACATCGGCGCGCCTCTCCCCGATGTCGCCGCGCGGCCGGTGTCGCTGGCACCGCGACCGGTGGTGGTAACCACCCGCAGCAAGAGCGGCGGGATGGTGGGAACATTGGTCGTCGCCGCCGTGGTGATCGCGGGCGGAGCCTATTTCTACCAGCAGCACAACCAGTCGGTGCAGGAACAGGCCCAGCAGGAGGCCCTGAATAAGGAAGCCGCCCTGAAGCGCAACGCGGCCGACGAGGAGGAACGCCAGAAGCAGGCTGCCGCGGAAGCGGCGCGCAAGACGGCGGCGGCCGATCCTTTCAAAAACGAGACGCCCCTGGAGTCGCTGGAACGCTTGAAGCCGCTGCTGGTGGCGGGCAAGCGTGACAAGCTGCCAAAGGGCAGCTTCGTCCAGCACGGGGCGCACACCCTGCTGATCCCAACGCCGATGACCTGGCACGAGGCCTCCGCCCTGGCGGAAAGCGCCGGCGGCTACCTGGCCACAACACTGGCCGATGACGATCTGCAGGCTCTTTCCAAGCTGCTCAAGGATGTCCAGGGCGCAACCCGTCTCTGGACCGGGGTCGGCAAGTCCGGCCGGGATACCTGGACCGCGATCGACGGGACCAAGCTGACCCTTTCCACTCCGCCGGTCGGCGTGGGTGAGTACGTGGCGATCGACGAACTGGGGCTGCTGCGTGCCATGAACGACCAGGAGCGCCTGCCGTCGATCATCCAGTGGCGGCCCGATGGTTCCAATCCGGCGACCCTGGAAAAGAACCTGGAGCGGACGGCCGCGAGCCTCACGACCGCTGAACCGGTCTATCCGCCGGGCACGTGGTCCTACGAAAGCCGCCGGGTGCTGGCCGTCTACCGCTCGTGTACCGAGGCGGAAGCCTGGCAACTGGCCAAGAGCAGCGGCGGCCACCTGATCGTCACGTCTTCCAAAGATGAAACCGGCTGGCTGACCGACCAGGCCAACAAGCTGCAGGGTAAGACCGGCTTCTGGATCGGTGCCATCAAGAAGGGCAGCTCGTGGAGCTGGGTGACCCGTGAAACGTTCGACGCCAATGCCTGGGCCCCTGGCTTTCCGAAAGGTGAAGGCACCGGCGCGGTGATCATGCCCGGCGAGGGCTGGCAGAACCTGGATCCCGGCGCCAAGGCCGACGGTTTCCTGATCGAGTGGAGCAAGGATCGCGACAGCGCGCCAAAGGGTGGCACGGACGACGCGCCAACCTCCTCCAACGAGAGCGGCTCCAAGGGTGGGGGTGCGGCTGTGGAAGCCGCCGAGATCACCGGCGCGGCACTGGAACTCCGCACCAAGGCCAAGAGCTTGATCGCCGACCTGGAAGCCAAGCACCAAAAGGAACTCGCCGGCAACGCCGGCACTTTCAAATGGGACCTGGACGGCTGGCACCGCATGCTCAGCAAGAACGATCAGCAGCGCTGGAAGCCGGATGTCGAGTCGCTGAAATCCAAGGTGGACGGCAACCGCGTGCCGGCGAAGGCCGTCGATGGCATCCGCCTGTCTGACGAGATGGCCAAGATTTCCAAGCGCTGTGCGGAAAAGCAGGCCGGGATCGACGCCGACTTCAAGGCGAAGGCAACACTGACCCGCGATGCCTATGTGAGGAATCTGGAAAAGGGCCAGACCACGGCCCCGGCGGCGGACGCTCCCGGCTATAAGGCCGCGATCGAGGAAGCCAAGGACGTCGACGGGTGGATCGAAGCCATGGGCGTGACCGAAGGTAACTGAGCGGCCCTTCGCTCAGTGGTTCCGCATCGACTCGGCGACCATGCCGAAGAACGGCATGACGACCGCGCGGGCGCCGGCGGGGAACTCGATCTCGTCCATGGCGGCGTCCATCAGTTGCAGCCAGCGGTCGCGTTCCGCCTCCCCGATTTCAAAGGGGAAGTGACGCATGCGCAGCCGCGGATGGCCGCGGTTTTCGAGGTAGGTAGCGTCGCCGAGGAAGCGGAACAGCAGGAAGTCGCGCAGGCGCACTTCCGCGGCTTCCAGGTCGTCCGGCGGATACATCGGGCCGATCAGGTCATCGGTGCGGATGCGCCGGTAAAAGGCTGCCACCAGGGCCGCAAGCCCTTCCGGCCCGGCTTCGCGGGCGACGATGTCTTCCATTTCGCTCATGAGATTGCAGCGGGCCGGATCAGGAGAGGGAGTCGATGCCTCGCAGCACCTCGGTGACCGGGAAATCATTCTGGCAGCGGAGGTCGCCGATCACGCACTTGCGCGCGAAGCACGGCGAGCACTCGACCTTGCGCCGGACAATGACGTGCTGCTTGCCGAGCGGGCGCATCCATTCCGGTTCGCCGGGGCCGAACAGGACCACGCAGGTCGTGCCGACGTGAGAAGCGAAGTGGGGCAGGGTGCCGTCGGCGGTGATGCAGACCAGGTGCTTGGAGAGTTCATCCAGCCCGGGCAGGTCGACGGCGAGCGCCGGGACGCCATCGAGCCTGGCCGCGAGGGCATGACCCACCTGGCCATTGGTCGCAACCGTCAGGGAGGCGCCGCGGCGCTGGAGGTCCTGGGCCACCTCGACCCAACGCTCGAGCGGCCACTCGAAGTGGCTGCCCTGGTCGGAATCCGGCGCGAGCAGGACCGTCTCGCTGCGCGCGGAGGCCGTCTTCACGGGCACGAAGTTGTCCGGCACAAAGGCATCGGCGCCGAGGGCGTCGACGATTTCCAGGTAGAACTGGACGCGGTGGCGGATCGGGCCGGGCTTGAAAAGGACGGAAATGGGATCGGTCAGGTACTTGGCCAGCGGCTTGGCGGCCGGGCCGTAGCGCTTGGCCACGCCAGCCCGGGCGCAGGCTTCCAGGGCGGGGCCCGCTTCCCAGGCCAGCACGGCTTCGACGGTGTCGAGGCGCTTGGCGATTTCCCGGGCGCCGGCCTTGGCAGGGTAGGCGATGCCTTCCCCGAAGCCGCTGGCGGTCCAGAAGCTGAGCTGGTTGTCCGGACAGAGCACGCGGACGCGGTGCACGTGGCGCTGGAGCGCCCGCATCGCAGGAACGGACAGACACGCTTCCCTCCAATCCGTCGGAGTAGCGATGAGTAGGGTTCCGCCCGGAGGGAGCGGGGAAGCGTCGGACATGCGGGGATACTAAAGGGAGCTTGGCGACCGGGGCAAGCGATGGTGCTTGCGGGTCGGCTCAGCGGCTGGCGTCGAGACGCTGCACGAGGCCGGGCGGAATGCCATCGAGAAGCAGCAGGGTTTTGAACTGGGCGGGGTGGAGGACCATGACCTGGCGCTCGATGCCGTCTTCGTCGGGTGGGAATTGCTGACTTTCCTGGAACAGAAAGAGATACGCGGCATGCGCGAGTTGGATAGGGGGAGGCGGGGGAGGAACAAAGGGAACACGGGTATGAATAATGGGCCCGCTGCGCCAGCGGCTGAGGAGATCGACGGGGTCTTCCGCTTTTCCTTCCGATTTCATGCGCTGGGTAATGCCCATCACTTTCATGGTCGGGATATTTCTGAAAAGCTGAGATGGGGCAATGGCTCGCTTCCGCACCCAAGCCGGAGCCTGCGGGCTCAGAGGCGGGATCACCGGCCCCCACTCGCCGCCGTCCGCGGGCAGCGACGCCAGGATCCTGCGGGCGTGCTCCCGGGCTTCAACGCTTAGCCCCAGTCCGGCATCCATCGTTTCGAGATACCACTGCTTTTGCCGGCCTTCAAGAATGGCAGGCGAGAGCAGCGCGGCGTTCTCCGGGGCCAGACCGGCCTTGTCGTAGTCCTCCAGAATGTCGCGGATCTGCTGCAGGGTCGTGCCCTTCTGTACTCCGTCGAAAAACGAGTGCGGTGGCCACTCGAGCCGCTCGGAAACCTTCGTCGGCTTGGTCGGCGGGCCCAACTCCGCCTTTCCGACCGGAACGGAGATGGCGACGCGGCCGGCCAGCCAGACGCCGATCCCGGCGAAGAGCAGGGCCAGAATCATCCAGGGGGCGGTGCGGCCGATCGCGGGCGTCTTCATGACGCTTCATTGAACACCAGTTCCGGGAAATGTCCCGGGCGGTGGAAATCCGGGTCGCCGTCGCCGAGTTTTGCCGCGGTCAGGAAACGCTGGGCGGGTGAGCCGAGGATGAAGGTGACATTTCCGCGCGTACCGGGGCCGAAATCAAGCCGCGCCTGGAGAAGAGCGAGCGGGATGGCCATGGCTGCGACCCAGCCGCCGTCCGGCGACAGCTCCGCATAGGTGGCGACTTCCGGGAAGGCGATGTCCGCCTCCTCCGCACGTTTGCGAGGGGCGGTGAACTCACAACTCCACCAGGCGCCGTTCGGAGCGAGATTGAACTCAAGATAGCGGCCCGTGCCGGGATGGCTGAGGAACAGCTCCGCAACGTCGTACTGCCACAGATCGGCCGTGAACTTCCCCGGGCGGGCGGCGGGGTGCAGCCGGGCCGAGCGGGCATGGGAGGCGATGAACCAGAGGCGCTGGGGATCGACCGCCAGGCAGAAGGCGGCCGGTGGATCGCAGGCCACACCGGCCCAGTCCCGGCCGACGCCGAAAAGAGGTAGATCAAGTTCGCCCCAGGCTAACAGCAGATTGCTGCGGATAACGTTCACGCCAAGGAGCTACGTCCGGGCAGGCGCGGGGTCGAGCTTGGCGATGCCAAAATTATTTCGTCATCAGGAGATGAAAAACATCGCAATGCGGTGCTGATTTTGCTTTGCGTAGTTCGTCCCACCATGGCTCGTCGTCGCACGTCCAAACACCTAAGTACGATCGAGTACATCGGTCCCCGTCCGCAGAAGAAACAGGTCAAACGACCTAACTTCCTCGGAGGGTGGGTTGTTCTACTCATCGCGGCAGGTTCCGCCTACTACTTTGGAGCTCCGCTGGTTAGCCTGGTGAAGGCTCAGCAGGTCCCGGCCACGCCGCAGGCCGCCGCTTCGCTGATCGCCTCGCTCGAAAGCACGAACGGCATCGGCGAGCGCCTCGCCGCCGCCGCGCTGAAGCAGACGACCAGCAACGTCAGCTACGACTCTTCCTACTACAAGATCTCCTACCCCTGGGGCGACATCCCGTCGAACAAGGGCAAGGCGGAGGATCTGGTCATCCGCAGCTACCGGGCGCTGGGCATCGACCTCCAGCAGAAGGTGCATGACGACATGAACGCCGATCTGGGCGCCTACTCGAGCCTGATGGACTCGCCGGCACCGGATCCGAGCAACGATCACCGCCGCGCGGTGGTTCTGGAACGCTTTTTCGAACGCAAGGGCGAAAGCCTGGGCAAGGCCCGCACCGGTGAGGACTACCTGCCGGGCGACATCGTCGTCTGGAGCCGCCCCGACGCGGTGGTCGGCAACGGCGCCCAGATCCCGCGCCACATCGGCATCGTGGTCCCCGGTCCTGGCGGCAACACCAAGGAGCCCTGGGTCGTCGACCATCTGGACTCCACGGTGAAGTGGGAAAACTCACTGTTCTCCTACCAGATCCTCGGCCACTACCGTTATAACGGCGAGGTGAAGGCAGAGGGGACCGCAGCCAAGTAAGCGAGGCGGCCATTCAACCTGTTTTTGATGAAAGCGCTTCCCCGGTGGGAAGCGCTTTTCGTTTGCAGGGAGGCAGGGACGCCCTTGGCCGACATACGGCACCAACGAATCGCCCCTCAATTTGGAAGGAGGTGGCTCTGGGTTTCGCCCTCCTGAAGCCGCCGCCGGGAATTCGTGCCAAGGGAAAACCGTCGGCACAAAGATAGTGGCAAATTCGTCACTCCAGCCGATCTTACCCCTAAATCCCCAATCATTTATGCACGACCAAACCGATGCCAACATCTTGGGAGTCAAACGCATCATGATTCCAACCGACTTTTCTCCTCCGGCGGACAGGGCATTGCTCTACGCGATCCGCTACGCGGAAACCACCGGCTCTGAAATGCTGGTGCTTCACGTCGAACACCACGGGTCGGCTCCTTGGGGAACACCTGCCAAGGAATACCTTCATTGCAAGGAGCGCGCTCACCAGCAGATGCGGGAACGGCTCGATGCCCTCATCGCCAGGTTCTCGCGGAACCCGGAAAAACCCCTCCCGTTCCACTATCGATTGATCATTGTCGGGGGGGACGCCGCCCAGGAAATCATCAAAAGCGCCCTCGATCACTCGATCGACATGATTTTCATCCCCACGCACGGATACCGCGGCATGAAGCGGATTTTCCTCGGGGGAACTGCTCAGAAGGTCGTCCGCTATGCCGCCTGCCCGGTGGTCGTGGTCCGCGAGAAGGACCAGGATCTGATCACTCCGCCCAAGGAAGCGGAGCCGGCCGGAAATCAGGGATGCCCGTGATGTCCCTCGGGATCCTGTTTTGATGCGCCCGGCCCGGAGGTGATCGTCGCAGCTCTTTCACTTCGGCGGTATCCCCGGCGCGGGCTTCACGCAGCCATTCCCGTGCTTTACTCAGCGGGCGCTTTCACCCATTTTCCCGCCCTTTCCTTCCGCTTCAACGACTTTCCCGTCCCCATGACCGCCGCCGAGATCCGCCAGAGCTTCCTGAATTTCTTCCGTGAGAAGCAGCACACCATCGTGCCGTCCGCCTCGCTGCTGCCGCAGTCGCCGGGCCTGCTGTTCACGAACGCCGGGATGAACCCCTTTGTGCCGTATTTCCTGGGGGTCGAAAAGGCGCCGTACGATCCGCCGCGGGCCGCGGACACGCAGAAGTGCATCCGCGCCGGGGGAAAACACAACGACCTGGAGGATGTCGGCTACGACACGTATCACCACACGTTTTTCGAGATGCTGGGGAACTGGTCCTTCGGCAACTACTTCAAAAAGGAAGCCATCCAGTGGGCCTGGGAGCTGGTGGTGGAGCGCTGGGGCCTGCCGGCCAACCGCCTCTACGCCTCCGTCTATGCGCCAAAGCCAGGCGATCCAGGCGAGTTCGACCAGGAGGCCTGGGATCTGTGGGCCGAGCTGTTCCGCGCCAAGGGCTGCGACCCGGCGATCCAGATCGTCAATGGCAACCGCAAGGACAACTTCTGGCAGATGGGTGAAACCGGCCCGTGTGGCCCGTGTTCCGAGCTGCACGTCGACCTGACCCCGGAGGGCAACTCCCAGGGCAAGCTGGTCAACAACGACTCCGACCTCTGCATCGAGATCTGGAATCTGGTCTTCATCCAGTACAACGCCGAGGCCGACGGCACCTTCCGCGAACTGCCCTCCAAGCACGTCGACACGGGCATGGGCTTCGAGCGCGCCTGCTCGATCATCCAGGGCACCAAGGGCTTCACCGACTTCTCCCAGCGGCCTAGCAACTACGCGACCGACGTGTTCCAGCCGCTGTTCCGCAAGCTGGAAGAGCTGAGCGGCAAGACCTACGTGAACATCTACCCGGAACTGGGCGCCGACCGCTCGCTGTTCACGGAGGAAATGAAGACGGCCATCGCCTTCCGGGTGATCGCCGACCACCTGCGCACGCTGTCGTTCTCGATCGCCGACGGCATCATGCCCGGCAACAACGGCCGCAACTACGTGCTGCGCCGCATCCTCCGCCGCGCGGTCCGCTACGGCCGCCAGCTGGGCTTCTCCGGTGACAAGCCGTTCTTCGGCGCGCTGGTGCAGACGCTGGTTGAGCAGATGGGCGAGGTTTTCCCGGAACTGAAGAACCGCGAGGAAACCGTCCGGACAACGCTGGAAAGGGAAGAGGCGAGCTTCAACGAGACGCTGGACCGGGGGTTGAAGCGGTTTGAGCAGGAGATTTCCGAAGTGAAGGGCGACCAGCTTTCGGGAGACGCCACTTTTGAACTCTACGATACCTTCGGCTTTCCCGATGACCTGACGGCCCTGCTTTGCGCCGAGCGCGGAATCAGCATCGATACCGGTCGCTTTGAAGAGTTGATGGAAAAGCAACGCGCCATGGCCCGCGAAGCCCGTCATGCATCCGTCGTCCGCGCTCTCGATATTTCGACCAACGCCGTGACCGCCTTCAACGGCTTCGACTCCGATGACGCGGAAGCCGTGGTGCTCGAAGTCCATCCTCAGGAAGACAGCCTCTTCGTCATCACGGACCGCACGCCTTTCTACGCGGAAATGGGCGGCCAGGCTGGCGATACCGGCGTGCTGATCCTCAACGGCGAGGAAATCCCGGTGGTGGGCGTGCAGCAGGTCGGCAAGGCCCGTGCCCACGTGGTGGGCGGTTCCACTGCCGTGAAAGCCGGCGACACGGTCACGCTCAAGCTCGACGCAACCCGCCGCCGCCCGATCGAGGCGCATCACACGGCGACGCACCTGCTTCACTGGGCGCTGCACGAGGTCGTCTCGAAGGACGCGATCCAGCAGGGTTCGTCGGTCGACGACAGCCGGCTGCGCTTCGACTTCAACAGCGGCGCGGTCACGGCCGACCAGATCGCCGAGATGGAGGAGAAGGTGAACGCCTGCATCGCCGAGAACGACATCGTTTCCTGGAAGGAAGTCCCGCACTCCGAAGTGAAAGAGAACCGCAACGTGATGCAGTTCTTCGGCGACAAGTACGGCGACCTGGTCCGCGTGGTCCAGATCGGCGGCGGCAAGGGCGAGCTCAATGGCTACTCGATGGAACTCTGCGGCGGCACGCACGTCCGCAGCACCGGCGAGATCGGCCTGTTCAAGATCAAGAGCGAAGGCGCAATCGCTTCCGGCGTCCGCCGCATCGAAGCGGTCTGCGGTGAAAGCACGCTGGCCTACCTGAAGGAATCCGCCGTCCAGCTGGAAGCCGAGACCGTGGCGGCCGAGTCCAAGCTCAGTGCCGCGAACGACAAGCTCTCCGCTCTCGGCGAGGCCGCCCTGCCGGGCGCCGCCGCGCCAAAGCCGGACGTGGAGTCCTACTACGCCGGGGGCGACATCCGCGCGATCAACGAAGCCTTTGGCGCGGCCAAGGCGGCGCTTGAAGCGACCAAGGAAGCCGCGGTGGAAGCCGAAAAGCGGGTGAAGAAACTCCAGGCAGGCGCAGCGGCCAAGCAAGCCGATGCCGCTCTGCTGGAACTGATCGCCGCGGGCGGACCAATCGTCGCGACCTTCGAAGCCGATGCCTCGCTGCTGCAGGAACTGCTCAACGGGCTGAAAAAGCAGCAGTTCACGGGCGCGGGATTCGTGATCGTCGATGACGGCGACAAGCTCCACCTCGGCGCGTATAGCGGCGATGCGGCGCAGGCGGCCGGACTCAAGGCGGGCGACATCCTGCGCGATCTGGCGGCGATCGCCGGGGGCAAGGGCGGCGGCAAGCCGGACCAGGCCCGCGGTGCGGCGCCGGAGCGCGGCAAGCTGGCCGAGCTGGTCGAGGCCGCAAAGGCGAAGCTGGGCGCCTGAGCTTCAAGCGTATCCGCAGATTTACGAAGGTTCGCCGCCTTACGCGATAAAGGAAACGGATCACATGGGGGCATGTGGGATTCGGACTGGCTAGGATTCCGCCTAGCTGGTAGCCGAGTCCCCGCCGTGCATTCCCCCCTGCGCTTTTCCCTGTCCCCGCTCCTCCTCGTGGCGGCGCTGACTCCGTGCGCCCGCGCGGTGGTCATCCGCACCGGAACCGCTGATTTCACCAATACCGTGCGGCTGGCGTGGATGCCGGACCGGCACGAGGAAAACCCGGGATTCCCGATTCCGATCGCCAGTCTGCGCGGGATCGGCTGGCCGGAGCAGTCGACCGGCGAATGGCACCGGCAGATGGCGATGATTTCGCCGCTCCACTTCGTCTACGCCAATCATTACACGGTCTCCAACACCTGGCGGCTGAGCTTCGAACTCGCCGACGGCACGCTGCTGAACCAGCAGATCCTGAACACTCAAACGGTGAAGAACGCCCAGGGTCAGGACACCGACCTGCTGCTCGGGACGCTGCAGGCCCCGGTCAGCCTGGCGGCGACGGGCATTGCTCCATTCCCGGTCGCGAATCTCGGCTCCGATGCGAACTACCTGGGCCAGCGCGCGTGGGTCTTCGGCAAGGTGGCGACCGCGGGGCGCGGGACTTTCGCGGGATTCGGCACATTGACGGCGGATGGATTCAACCACACGCGGTTCATCTACTTCGACTATAAGAATGCCTCCGGTGCGGCGGACGACTGCTACTTCGAAAGCGGCGATTCCGGCTCGCCGACCTTCATCGTGGAAAGCGGCCAACCAGCGCTGATCGGCACGCACAGCTACGAGAACGAAATAACCGGCGGCCATCGCAGCTACGATACCTTCATCCCCGACTACCTGACGCAGCTCGATGCCATGATGGACGCGCAGGGCTACCATGTGAAACGCCTGCACCCGGCCGCCACCACTCTGAACCTTTCGGCCGCGCCTGCCGCGCCGCTGCAGACCGGCCAAGCGAGGAGCGTACTTTTCACCATCGACAACGCCGGCAGCGCGGATGCCCACAATCTGACCCTCACGCTGACCTTTTCCGTGCCGCCGGCAACGCTCAGCGGCAGCGGCTGGATCTGTGAGCAAGGCGACACGGCAGGCGCCTGGCTGTGCCGCCGCGGTGGAGTCCCGCAAGCGGGGACGGCTCCGCTGACGGCAAGTTGGTCCGACCCCGGCGACTCCGGATCGATCAGTGTCAACGGTTCGCTGGGCTGGGACGGCGGCAACGCGGTGACACTCGCCGCGACCCTGCCGGTGTCCGCTTCGTCCACTTCATTCTATACCGCCTGGGCGGCCTCGCTCAGCCAGCCCGGCGCGGCTGAAGATCCGGACCGGGACGGCGTGGTGAATCTGTTGGAGTATGCTTTTGGCGGAGATCCGGCGGCGGCAAGTACGATGGCCATCGGAGGTTATCCGCTGCTGCCCCGGCTGAAAGATTCCACGCTGCTGTTCGCCCGGCGCACCGACGCCAGCCAGCGCGGCCTGGTCTACCATCTGGAAACCTCCACGGATCTCAGCAGTTGGACGGAGAGCCTGCCGGCGGGGGCATCCGCCAGCGAGGTTCCGTTCATTCCCGCGGTCGACGGCTTCGATGAAGAAGTCGTCACCCTGCCGCGGGAGGCGATGCGCTATTTCCGCGTGCGGGTCGAGATGACGCCCTGAACCTCTCCGAGGGCAGCCTTCAGGAACGGTGCCGTGCGGGAGGTCTTCGATTTCACGATCGTTTCCGGTGGGCCTTCCGCGACGATCTGCCCGCCGGCCTGTCCGGCTTCCGGGCCGATGTCGAGGATCCAGTCGGCCTCGGCGGCGACGGCCATGTGGTGCTCGATGACGATGACGGTATGGCCTTCATCGACGAGGCGGTGGAGGACATCGATCAGGCGCTTCACGTCTTCCAGGTGGAGACCGACGGTCGGCTCCTCGATGAGATAGAGATTCGAGCGCTGCAGGGTCTTGAGGTTTTTGGCCGAGACGCGGCCCTTGGTCAGCTCCGTGACCAGCTTGATGCGCTGGGCCTCGCCACCGCTGAGGGTGGGAGACGGCTGGCCCAGCTGAAGGTAGCCCAGGCCGGTGTCGGCCAGGAGCTTCAGCGGCGTGGCGATGCGCGGCTGGGACTCGAAAAAGGTCGCGGCCTGTTCGATGGTCATGCGCAACACTTCGCCGATGTTCTTTTCGCGGAAGCGGACCTCCAGCGTGGCCGGGTTGTAGCGCATCTCATTGCACGCTTCGCACGGCACCCAAGTGCTGGGCAGGAAGTCCATCTCCAGCTTCACGCGGCCATTGCCCTCGCAGACCGGGCAGCGGCCGTCGCCGGTATTGAATGAGAAACGGGAAGCCTCGTAGCCGCGGACGCGGGAGTCCGGGAGTTGGGCGAAGAGCTTGCGGATCTCGTCGAAGACCTTGACGTAGGTGGCCGGGCAGGAGCGCGAGGTCTTGCCGATCGGGCTCTGGTCGACCTCGTAGATGCTCTGCAGGCTGTCGAAGCCGCTGGCCTTGGTCCAGGCGCGGTCTTTGTTCGCGGACTTGCGCTTGGCGAAATTGCGCGCGGCATCGGCGATGCAGGAATGCATCAGGGTCGACTTCCCGGAGCCGGAGATGCCGGTGAAAACGGTCAGGCGGCCAATGGGGATGGAGACATCGAAACCCTTCAGATTGTTCGCGCGGCAATGCGTGACGGTGAAGCGCGGATGAGTCTTCGCCACCGCACGGCGCCCGCCGCGCAGCGGGTGGACGATGGGGTTCGCGATCGCGCGGTAGGTCGGAGAGCGCTCGCTGCCCTTCGGGGCCTTGGCCGCTTTCGTGCCCGGTGTGGGGATGCGTGGCGGCTCGCCCTGATAGACGATTTCCCCGCCGAGCCGGCCGGCGCCGGGGCCCAGGTCGATGAGGTGATCGGCACGGGCGATGGTGTCCTCGTCGTGCTCGACGACGATGAGCGAGTTGCCGCGGTCACGCAGGGCGATGAGGGTCTCTAACAGCGCGGCATTGTCGCGCGGATGCAGGCCGATGGTCGGTTCGTCCAGCACATACAGCACGCCGCGCAGATTCGAGCCGAGCTGGGCCGCCAAACGAATGCGCTGGCTTTCTCCGCCGCTGAGGGTCTTGGCCGAGCGATCCATCTGCAGGTAGCCGAGACCGACCTCCTGGAGGAAACTGAGGCGCTGGCGGATCTCCGGCAGGATGTCGCGGGCGATGAGCGTTTCGCGGTCGCCGGTGACCTTGAGCTTTTCAAAATGGGTCGAGGCGCGATCCACCGCGAGGCGCGAGAGATCGGCCAGCGGGGTGTCCTGGAAACGCACCGCGCGGGCCTCTTCATTCAAGCGGGAGCCGTGGCAGACCGGGCACTCGACGAGGTCCTCGTCATCCATGCGGTCCAGCGTGCGGTCCTCATCCATTTCGGCGGCGAGGACCGAGTCGAACCGCGAGACATCGAGTTCGCGGCGGCGCTTCGGCACCACGCCGTGGCCACGGCAATTCGTGCACCAGCCGTGCGGCGAGTTAAAGGAGAACAGGCGCGGGTCCAAATCGTCGAAGGAACGATGGCAGGACGGGCAGCTGGCGTGGCTGGAAAGCAGGCTGACCTTCTTATCCGCGGCGGAGTAGAGCTTCAGGGTGCCCTTGCCGATATCGAGCGCGCGCGGAACGATGGTCTCCAGCTTCAGCGCCTCATTGGCGAGACCGGCGGCCTTGCCCTTGCCGGTGGCGAAGCCGGGCAGGTCGGCGACCACCACGTCGATGTCGTGTTCCTTGAAGCGTTCCAAGCGTTCGAAGCCCTCGGCCTCCTTGAACTGCTTGTCGACCAGCAGGCGTGCGAAGCCCTGCTTCAGCGCCCACTCGGCGATCTCCGTGTGGTAGCCTTTGCGACCGCGGATGATCGGCGCGAGAATCGACAGCGGCCCCTTCTTCAGGAGCTCGCGGATCGTCTGCTCGATCGCGGCGATGCTCTGCTTTTCCACCGGGATCTTGCAGTCCGGGCAGTAGCGGGTGCCGAGCTTCGCGTAGAGCAGGCGGATGAAATTCCACAGCTCCGTGACGGTGGCCACGGTGGACTTCATGCCGCCCTGGGAGACGCGCTGCTCGATCGCGACCGTCGGCGGAAGCCCGGCGAGGAGGTCGAGTTCCGGCTTCTCCAGCTGCTCCGCGAACTGCCGCGCATAGGCGGACATCGAGTCGAGGAAACGGCGCTGGCCTTCCGCAAAGAGAATGTCGAAGGCGAGGGTGGACTTTCCGGAGCCGGACAGACCGGAGACGACCACGAAGCGGTCGCGCGGGATGTCCAGCGAGATGTTCTTCAGGTTGTGCTCACGCGCGCCGCGCAGCTGGATGACCGGCGTCGATGGTGCGAGGAGCGCGTTGGCGGCTTTGCGCGGCTCGACGTAGTGCTTGCCCTCCAGCTCCGGGCGCAGGTAGCGGGCGGTCTCCGTCTCCAGCTTGACGATGTCCTCCGGGGTGCCGGAAGCGACGAGCTTGCCGCCATCGACACCGGCCTCCGGGCCGAGGTCGAGGATCCAGTCGGCGCTCTTGATCACGTCGAGATTGTGCTCGATCACCAGCAGCGAATGGCCGGCATCGACCAGGCGCTGGAAGACCGTGAGCAGGCGCTCGATATCGGAGAAATGCAGGCCGGTGGTCGGTTCGTCGAGAATCAGCAGCTTGCGGTCGATCACCGTTTTCGGGCCGGTCTCGGCGAGGAGCTGACAGAGCTTCAGGCGCTGCGATTCGCCGCCGGAGAGCGTATTCAGCGGCTGGCCGAGCTTCAGGTAGCCGAGGCCGACTTCCGCCAGTGGGGCGAGCAGGCGGACGATCTGGTCGTGGCGCTTCTTCGTCGCCGCGGGCAGGCCGGTGGTATCGCCGTAAAGTTCCAGCGCTTCGGCAATGGTCAGGTTGAGGATCTCCGCGACCGATTTGCCCAGGTAGTGGATCTCCAGCGTGGAAGACTTGTAGCGGCGGCCCTCGCAGTCCGGGCAGGTGACGTGGAGGTCGGAAAGGAACTGCATCTCGACCTTCTCCGAGCCGGCCCCGGCGCAGCGGTCGCAACGGCCTTCCCCGGAGTTGAAGGAGAAGAAGCCGGTGGTCAGGGCGCGGGCCTTCGACTCCTCGGTCAGGGCGAAGAGCTGGCGGATCGGATCGAAGGCGCCGACCAGCACCGCGGGCGTGGAGCGCGGGGTGCGGGCGAGCGGCGACTGGTCGACCAGCAGCACGTCCTTGATGTACTGCGAACCCCGTAGATCTCTGACCGGCGCAGGGTCGATGTCGGTCATCTCCTTGCCCAGCTTGCGCGCCAGGTTGGCGTGGAGGACGTCGTGGGCCAGCGTGGATTTCCCCGAGCCGGAGACTCCGGTGAGACAGACCAGCAGGCCGAGCGGCAGATCGACATCCAGCCGCTTCAGGTTATTCCGCGAAGCGCCGCGAATCTCGATCTTCTCCTTGCCGGGCTTGCGGCGCTTTTTCGGCACCGCGATCGAGCGGGCGCCATTCAGCCACGGCAGGGTGCCGATGGTCTTGCTGGCCTTCTTGTCGAGAGGAGCGTTCGGCGAGCCCTGGTAGACCATGGTGCCGCCGTGCTGACCCGCGCCGGGCCCGATGTCGAGCAGTTGGTCGGCGGCGCGCATGACGGCTTCCTCGTGCTCCACCACCACCAGCGTGTTGCCCTTGTCGCGCAGGCCGTGCATGATGCCGACCAGGCGGTGGATGTCGCGGGCGTGCAGGCCGACGGTCGGCTCATCGAGCACGAAGAGCGTGTTGGTCAGCGAGGCGCCGAGACAGGTGGTGAGATTGACGCGCTCGATTTCTCCGCCGGACAGGGTGCGGGTCGGACGGTCGAGAGTCAGGTAGCCGAGGCCCACTTCCGCAAGATAGCGGAGGCGGGAGGAAATCTCATTCACCACCAGCTTCAGCGAGGAATCCGTGGAGGTATGCGGGATGTGGCCGCCGGACTCGAGGCCCGCGAACCACTCTTTCAGCTCCAGCACCGAGTGCTGCCAGAGATCCGGCAGGGTCCTGCCGTCGATGCGGAAACACAGGGCCTCCGGCTGCAGGCGCTTGCCGCGGCAGACCGGACAGGCGGTGTAGGAGCGGTAGCGGCTGAGGAAGACGCGGACGTGCATCTTGTAGGCTTTCGTCTCCAGCCAATCGAAGAAGCCCTTCACGCCATACCAGCCGCCGGAGCGCCAGAGCTCCTCGAGGTCATCCGGGTTGGCCGCTTTACGATCGCCGTAGTAGATCCACTCGCGCTCGCTTTCCTCCAGGTCCTCCCACGGAGTATCGAGGCTGACACCGCGCTCCTGGCAGCAGCGGATCAGGTCGCGCTGGCACTCGTCACCGCGCTCGCCCTGGAAGGGCTTGATGGCTTTCTGGCGCAGGGTCAGGGAGGGATCGGGGACGGACTTCTCCAGATCGATGCCGATCACCCGGCCGAAGCCGCGGCACTTCGGACAGGCGCCGAGCGGATTGTTGAAGGAGAACAGCGCCGCGGAGGGCAGGCGCAGCGAATTGCCGGTGGCCGGATTCGTCCAGCCGCTGCTGAAAGTCCTCGAGCCCTTGCCCTCGACCGGGCCAATGGTGGTGTAGCCCTTGCCGAGCGTGAACGAATGCTCGAGTGCCTCCAGCAGGCGCGAGCGATTGTCCGGTGTCAGGGTGATGCGGTCCTGGATCACCTGGACGTCGCCACGGCGCTGGGCGATTTCATCCGTCGAGTCGGTGCGGAAGACCTGGCCGTCGATAAGCACGCGAAGATAGCCCTGCTGGGCGAGAAACGGGAAAAGGTCGGCGGCGGTGGTCTCCTTCGGCACCGCGACAGGGAAAGTGACGAGAACCGCCTGACCGGCGAGATGCTCGAAGGCCCAAGCCGCGGCGGAGTCCGGGGAGTCCGGTTTGATTTCCTCACCGGTGTCCGGGTCATAGCCCTTCGCCGCGCGGGCGTAGAGCAACTTCAGGTAGTCGTTGATCTCCGTCAGCGTGCCGACCGTCGAACGGGTGGTGCGGACCGTGTTCTTCTGCTCGATCGCGATGGCCGGCGGGATGCCGTCGATGTGGTCGACATCCGGCTTGTCCATGCGGTCGAAGAACTGCCGGACATACGGCGAAAAGGTCTCCACATAGCGGCGCTGGCCCTCGGCGTAGAGGGTGTGGAAGGCGAGCGACGATTTCCCGGAGCCGGAAGGCCCGGTGACCACTGTCAACTGGCCGAGCGGAATGTCGAGATCCAGCCCTTTCAGGTTGTGCTGGCGGGCGCCGCGGATGCGGATGGCCTGGATGATCTGCGGGGTCTTGGCGATCTGCGGGCTCTTCTTGGCGGGCACGCCTGAACAGTAGCGAGGACTGTTCAAAGTGCCAGTGGGACTTTCTAACGCATCACATGACGAAGCAGGTCATGCTGCAGAGCTGAATAATGCCGGTAGCGGTACCAGGCGGTCAGCTTGCCGGGAGTCATTTCGTCTCCGTCGTCGTCCTCGAAGTGATAGCGGGCATCCAGAGCCAGCCGGGCCTGGTTGAGCACGCCGAACCAGCGGTCGCCGTCCGCGCGGTAGATCATGATTTGCGCCGGGATCTCGCCGCCTGTGCTCTTCAAAGCCTCCTCCACGAGAGTGATCTGGCCATCGAACTGAGCGCGCAGGTCCGGCAGCACATATTCACGCCAGTCGGTCGCCCCGGGATCTTCAGCCATCAGCTCATTGAACTGATCCGCCAGCTCCACCGGGGTGCCGCGGGCATCCGCCGGGATGCAGGTCATCAGCAGCCAGTCGATCGGCGTCTCCAGATCGATCCGCAGTCCGCCCTCAAGTGTCGGTAGGACGTTCATTCGGCTTTCTCCATGGCGGCACGCAGTTGAAGGCTCTGGAGCTGCTGCGCGTAGAACTCCGCCTTTTCGCGCTCCCCGCTCCAGACGATGGAGCGGCCGCTCTGATGGACTTCCATCATCAGGCGTTCCGCATGCGGCTCCGGATAGCCGAAGACCTTTTTGAAGACGTAGACCACGTACTCCATCAGATTCACTGGATCATCGTGCACCACGACGTTCCACGGCACATCGAGAGAGACGGCCTCGCGGGTGACGGTGAGGGTGTCGGACATGGGAAAAACGGTAGTCAGACTTCCACGGGCTCGCCCGCCGGAGCGTCGATCCACTTGCCGTGCTCGCGGATCAGATCGATCAGGCGTTCCACGGCCTCGCCTTCCGGGATGTTGAACTTCACCGCCTGCTTGCCGACGTAGAGGTTGATCTTGCCCGGAGCGCCGCCGACGTAGCCGAAGTCGGCATCGGCCATTTCGCCGGGTCCGTTGACGATGCAGCCCATCACGGCGATGCGGACGCCTTTCAGGTGGCCGGTCGAAGCGCGGATCTTCTGGGTGGTGCTCTGCAGGTTGAAAAGGGTGCGGCCGCAGCTCGGACAGGCGACGTAGTCGGTCTTGAAGATGCGGGTGCCGGCGGCCTGGAGGATGTTGTAGGAAAGGCGCAGCGACTGACCCGGCGCGGGCTCGCCCTGAATGACGATGGCGTCGCCGATGCCGTCGCAGAGCAGCGAACCGATGTGGCGGGCGCCGACCAGCAGCGTCTCGACAAAATCGCCGCTCTCCGTGGCCGGGGTCAGCGTATCCTTCAGCAGGATCGGGTGGCGGGCATCCAGGCGGAAAGCCAGCATGCGGAAGGCGGCGATGACCTCCAGGCCGGTGCCGTCCGCGACGGTCACCAGGCGGGGTTCCGCGCTGTGGTTGATTTCGGAAATCGCGGCCTCATCGCGCGGATCGACGGCGACGGCGCCGGACTGCTCCAGGACGATCTCCGGCTTGAAATCGCCCATGCGCGCGATCTTGTGGGCCACGGCGTTCCATTTCTCCTGGCTGGTGAAGACCCGCACCGGGCGGTCGCCGCCGAGTTCGTGACCCATGACGGAGAGGACCCCGGTCTGGCGGCGCTGGTAGGAAAAGGGATCGTAGGACGCGGCCAGCGAGACATTGCCCACCACCGTCGGCTTGGACTGAAAGGGAGCGGAAAGCGCCTTCGCGACCGGGATTTCGTGGATGGCGTCCTCGGTCAGCGAAACGCGGATGGTGTCGCCGATGCCGTCGG
>JAQGPE010000558.1 GCA_028293225.1 Akkermansiaceae bacterium
ATTTTCCGACCCGTTCGCGAAGAGCCTGGGCATCATAAGGCGCACGCACCTTAGCATCGTTGTCGAAGTAGACGAACACATCGCGGCCTCCTTCCCGAACCGGGGCAGGGGAGGTGATGCGCTTGGCGTCGCGTGGATTGCCGCCTTCCCTCCAGCGCTCGATTTTCGTCGCCCAAGCTTCCCGCGCGCTGTTGGTGTAGCCGCTTTCGTAGAGCTTCTTGTCGCCGTGCAGGCGGATGTAGACGAAGTCGGAGGTGACGTCCTCCATGAAGGGCCACTTGCCCGCGGTGTCGGCGATCACCAGCGCGACGTCGTGCTGGCGCAGCAGATCGATGAATTCGGGACACGCGAAGGACTTATGCCGCACCTCCATCGCGTGGCGCAGGGGGCGATGCGTCCCTGGAGCCATGGAGGCCTTGCCGTTCAGGAAAGCGGCGTGATGCCCGGCCAGATCCGAGGCGGCTTCGGTGTCCCTCGGCAGCAGCTTGAAGAAGTTCGCAATTTTGCCGGGATCGAAGGTGAAGCTTGGCGGAAATTGCCAGAGAAAGGGGCCGAGCTTTTCCTCCAGCCGCAGGACTCCAGAGGCGAAGAAATTGGCCAGCGGGCCCTCGACCTCTTTCAGCCGCTGAACGTGGGTGATGTAGCGGTTGGCCTTCACCGAAAACACGAAATCATCCGGCGTGGTCTGATACCATTTCTCGTAACTCGCGGGCTTCTGCAGGGCGTAGAAAGAGCCGTTGATCTCGATCGAGTTGATTTGCCGTGAGGCGAACTCCAGTTCCCGCCGCTGCGGCAGGCCCTTGGGAAAAAAGTCGCCTCGCCACGGGACATAGGTCCAGCCTGAGATGCCGATACGGATTTCCTTCATCGTCGAGGAATCCCCCATCGCTGATGGCATGCCAAGCCGCGAATGCCTGCCGCTGCGAACTTCGAGGCGGCATCGCCGATCGCTCAGACTCTGCGAATGGCAACTAGGAGGGGAATTCTGCACCGTCGGCGGAAGGAGGGACGATGCCCTCGGCCGCCATCATTTCGGCGAGCTCGCGATCGCCGTGGGAGGCGGATTTCGCCAGCGCCTCATAGACGTTGCGGATGTCCCGGGCATCCCGGTTCTGGCTCAGCTTGAACTTGCCTTCGATCCGCGAGATCGGGATCTCAAAGCCGACCAGCGCCTTCATCAGACCGGCGCGCAGCTTCTCCGGCAGATAGCCGGACGAGGGCTTCGGGAAAGTGGGATCGTAGGCATCGACCGTGTCGTCGATCAACCCGGCGAGCTGATCCGCATCGTCGATCAGCACGGGAACCCCATAGACGTGGACGGCGGTGTAGTTCCAGGTCGAGACTGCTTCATCGGTCTCATACAGCGATGCGGAAATGTAGGCGTGCGGGCCCTGAAAGATCACCAGCACCTCGCGACCATCGACGAAGTGCCGCCACTGCGGATTCGCCCTGGCCATATGGGTCCGCAGCGCGCCGTGGAGGCCGCGCTCCGCATCGAACAGCACCGGAATGTGCGTGGCAACGCTGGAGGCTCCGTCATGGCTGACCAGCGTCGCGAAGCTGTTGGAGCGCATGAAGTCCGCCAGCCGCTCCGGCGACTCGACGCGAAATGCCGCAGGCGTGTACATCGCAATCTAGTGCGCTATCCCGGCCAGACAGCCCGGGCAATTCTGTACGAAGTGGGAATTGCCGAAGGAAGTCAACTGCGGGCGTTCTCCGGTCAGGCACAGCTCCGACCTGCCCATGGTATTGCGCGGCTTGAAGGCGCAGCCGGCAGGTGGATTCGTCAGATCCGGCGGCAGGCCCGGGATGGTGTAAAGCTCCTCACCCTTGGCGTGGATCGCCGGAATGCTCTTCAGCAGCGAGCGGGTGTAGGCGTGCATCGGGCGGCTGAACAGCTCGTCCTTCGGCGCGCTTTCCACGATCCGGCCGGCATACATGACGTTGACGAAATCGCACATCTCCGAGACCACCGCGAGGTCGTGGGTGATGAAAACCACGGCCGTGCCGAGGTCCCGCTGGCGCACCTTGATCAGGTCGAGCACCTGCTTCTGCACCGTCACGTCGAGCGCGGTGGTAGGTTCGTCGCAGATCAGCAGTTCGGGGCGGGTGATCAGCGCCATGGCGATCATCACGCGCTGGCGCATGCCGCCGGAGAATTCGTGAGGGTAGGATTCGATCCGGCGTTCCGGATTCGGGATGCCGACCTCGGCCAGCGACTGGATCGCCCGTTCGAGTGCCGGCCTGCCCTTCATGCCCTCATGGATCTTCAAGGGCTCCATGATCTGGTCCTTGATTTTCATAAAGGGATTCAGCGAAGTCATCGGATCCTGGAAGATCATCGAGATGCGCTTGCCGCGGATCTTCAGCAGGTCGCTCTCCGACTGCTTCAGGAGATCGATGCCGTCGAACTTGGCGGTGCCGCTGTGGATGCGGCCCGGCGGCTTTGGAATGAGGCCGAGCAGGGAGTAGCAGGTCACCGATTTACCCGAGCCCGACTCACCGACGATTCCCAGCGTTTCACCGGCCTTGACCTGGAAACTGACGTCCTCCACGGCGTGGACGACGCCGTTGCGGGTGTGGAAGCGGGTGGTGAGGTTCTGGACGTCGAGAAGGGCCATGGTGCGCTGGGACATTCAAACCACGACGACCGCGGAATGACACGGATTTTTCTACTGCGGGGAGCGTGCCAAATCTCCGGCGGATCATTCTCCCTCCAACCGCGGATTGACAGGGCCTGCGCCGATCCCGGAGCGTGATCCGGTGAGAACGCAGCGCACCCGGGTTTCCGCCTACGCCCTGATCCGGGAGCCCGGTCGTGTTCTGCTCTGTCGTCTGTCAGCGGAGGTGCCGCGCTGGAAAGGGAGTTGGACGCTGCCGGGAGGCGGCCTGAACTTCGGAGAAAGCCCTGAGCAGGCGATGGTCCGGGAGGTCGAGGAGGAGACCGGGCTAAAGGTGGAGCCGGTCTCGATCGCGAAAATCGATTCGCTCCACGACACCTCCGGGGACAGCGATTTCCATGGGATTCGGATCATCTACCACGTGCGCGTAGCTGGCGGGGCGTTGAGAAACGAGGTGTCCGGATCCACCGATTGCTGCGCCTGGCACGAATTTCCGCTGAGCCCGTCAGTGCCGTTGGTGGATTTGGCAAGAACGGGCTGCCGTTTGCGATGAAGGAAGGCAGGACGTTGCGTGCTTCCAGAGCTACCCGCTTGTTACAGAAAGCGCCCGGTGGCAAAGTATCGGCCATTCCATGAGACCGTCCACACGTGCAGGGTTCCGGGAGCGGAGCCGCCGGATCAAGCTTCTGCTCGCAAGCGGATATATCCGCCACGCGTCGGAAATTCCCGAGGATGCCTTGCCTATCGACCCGGAGAAATCGACTTGGGTGATGGGCTGGGGAAGAGGCACCTATTATTACGAAGACCGTGACTTCACCTGCCGCGACTGCGGTGTGGCCGAGCGCTGGACCGCTGAATCCCAAGCCACGTATTTCGAGGTTCTCCAAGCGAGTCGCGATAAAGAACCGGTGCGCTGCTACGCCTGCCGGGCGAAAGAGTTGGAACGCAAGCAGCAGGCCCGGCGGGCTGCCGGCCACCCGGAGTCCACCGGCAGAGAGAAGCCGCCGAACACCGGGCTGTGAGGCATCCAGGACGGGGCTGGCCCCCTGTCGATGGCCTTGATGGGCCTCAGTGGCCGCCCGGCTTGCCGCGGTCTTCCCACTCGCGGCGATCGCGAGAGCGGACCGAGAACACGATCGGAACGCCCGCGACCGGATTGAACTCGCGCAGGCGGTTGGCCAGGTACTGCTCGTAGCTCTGGGTCATGAGCTTCTTGTCATTGACGAAAAGCACGAAGGTCGGGACCGGGATGGTGCTGTAGCGCTCCTCCACCGCGGCGGTGCCGTAGTAGAGCTTGAGGCGCTTGGCCGTGCGGCGATCGGACGGCGGCGGATTGATCTGGAAGGCCTCATGCAGCATGCGGTTGAGCTTGCCGGTGGAGGGGACGTTTTTCGCGCCCTTCTTGATCGCCAGCACTTCCTTTAGCACTTCATCGACAGCCTGGCCGTTCTTGGCGGAGACAGCGACGAAGGGGGCGTAGGAAAGGAAGAACAGTTCGCGCTTCACGTGCTCCTCGGCCTCGGCCATGCGGGAGCTCTTGCGGGCATCCGGGTGGTAAAGGTCGAACTTGTTCAGCACGATCAGGCACGGCTTGCTCTCCTTGAGGATTTCCTGGGCGATCTTGCGGTCCTGGGCGGTGATCCCGGCGGCGAGATCGATCACCAGCACGCACAGGTCGGCGCGACGGATCGCGCGCTCGGAGCGCATGGCGGAGAAAACTTCCACCGAGGTGTCGCGTTTGGCGCGGGGGCGGAGCCCAGCGGTGTCGATGAGGGTGAAGCGCTCGCCGGCGAATTCGCACGGCAGGTCGATCGCGTCACGGGTGGTGCCGGCGATCTCGGAAACGATGGTGCGCTGGTCCTGCAGGATCGCATTCACCAGCGAGGACTTGCCGGCGTTCGGCTTGCCGACGATGGCGAGCTTGATGCCGATGGCTTCGACTTCCGCGACCGCCTGCTCGATTTCTCCGACGATCGGCTTGATGACCGCGTCGATCTCGTCGGTGAGGTAGCCCATGCCGTTGCCGTGCTCGGCGGAGACGGCGATGCCGTTGCCGAAGCCCAGCTTGCTGAACTCGATGTAGGCGATGGCGTGCTTCTCGTCGTCGACCTTGTTCAGCACCAGCATCACCGGCGGCTTGGCCTTGCGCAGCTTGGCGCCCAGGTCGAGATCGACCGGCGTCAGGCCTTCGTGGGCGTCGACGATGAAAAGAATCAGGTCCGCGGTCTGCATCGCGATGTCCGCCTCGATGGCGACCTGCGCGCCAAAACTGTCCTCCAGCGTGGCGCCGATACCGCCGGTATCGATGAGGGTGCAGGGGAACTCCGTGGCCATGCAGGGCGCGGAGATGCGGTCCCGCGTCACGCCTGGCTGGTCGTGGACGATGGAAATTTTCCGCTTCGCCAGGCGGTTAAAGAGAGCGGATTTCCCGACATTCGGGCGTCCGACGATCGCGACGGTGGGCATAGGGCAGGGGCTTTAGGGCAGCAAGTCCGCCGTAGCAAGGGCTTTACGGCAAGGTTGCCGGGCGGGTCTGCGGATTCTGCTGCAACTGCCGCATCCCCTCAAGGATGTAGTTCAGCCCCGACCACACCGTGAAGACCGCGGCGACGTTGCATGGATAGAGCGGCGGCAGGACCTGAATCTTCAGCATCACCCAGCCCAGCGCGAACATCTGGGTGACCGTGGACATCTTCCCGGACCAGTGCGGCTGGTAGTGGACCACCCGGGCATACTTCCGGATGATGACGATGCCGGCGATGATCACGCAGTCGCGGGCGATCACCAGTCCCACGAACCATGGCGGGATCCGCCAGGAGTGTTCGCCCCAGGGGAAGGCGCTGAGGAAGACGATGCCGGTGAGCAGCAGGACCTTATCGGCAAAGGGATCGATGAAAGCGCCGAACTTCGACTTCTGGTTGAAGCGGCGGGCCACCCAGCCGTCGAGGCCGTCACTGGCGGAGGCGACGATGAAGATGATCAGGGCGGTCCAGCGCAGATTTTCCTGCGGATGGCCGGCTGCCACGGAGAAACCGTAGCGC
>JAQGPE010000566.1 GCA_028293225.1 Akkermansiaceae bacterium
GGGCGAAATGTGGCAGCCAGGGGTGACCGAAGGGAACCCCTGGATCTTGGGTCGAGCTATGGAGCCCTGTAAGGGCGAAAGGAGTTCCCGACCACGTCTCGGCGCTCTTTTTCGCGGCACTCTAACGCATGGATGGACCTGTTCGCTGCTTTCAACCAATCTCGCATCGTTGTGCCGCAATCCCTCTCCAATCTGCTGGTCCATCTGATCTTCAGCACTTCCAATCGCTATCCGTGGCTTCAGGACGAATGGCGGGATGAACTGCATGGTTATCTGGGGGGAATCGTCCGTGAATGCGGCTCCGATCTTCTCGCGATCAATTCGCTCGAGGATCATGTCCACATGCTTTTCAGCCTGCCCCGGACGATGGCGATGGCAGGGCTTGTCAAAGAGGTGAAGGTTGGATCAAGCGCTTGGATTCACTCCAAGTTCTCGATCGACAAGTTCCATTGGCAGACGGGCTATGGAGCGTTTTCTGTCAGCGAAAGTCACAAGGAAGCAGTGCGGCGATACATCGCGAATCAGAGGGAGCATCACCGGAAGGTGAGCTTTCAGGAGGAATACCGCAGGATATTAGAGCGGAATGGAATGCCGTTTGACGAACGTTACGTTTGGGATTGAAAGGGGCGTCTCTAGGGCCTGGATGACGGTGCAAGGGAGGAACGGTACGCCTTTCGCCCTTACAGGGCTCCATAATTCCTGACTTCTACCAGGGGTTCCCTTCGGTCACCCCTGGCTGCCACATTTCGCCCACTTCGGGGCTCTTGAGCCGGCCTGAGAACAAGGGCCGCCTGTTGCCGTGTGGAGACGGCGACTCTGGCCGCTCAAACTTTCTCCATTTCCAACTCCACCCCGGCCTCCACCCCCTCCCGCAGCGACATCTCCAGCGACTCCGCCGCGATGCCTTCCACCTCGCCGATGGATTCCACCCTCGCGAGCCGCCCGCGCAAATCCTTCGCGCCGGGGAAGCCCTTGCAATATGCCATCAGCCGCGAACGCATCGACATCACCGTGTGCCGCTCATCCCCGTAGCGGTTGCTCTCGGTCGCCAGCTTGCAGTGCCGCAGCACCAACGCCCAGCGCTCCTCCAGCGGCACTGCCGCCAGGGTCTCGCCGGTCTGCAGAAAATGCTTTGCTTCCCGGAATACCCACGGGTTCTGCATTGCCGCGCGGCCGATCATGACGCCGGATACCGCGGTCTCCCGCTTTCGCCGGGCCAGGTCCTCACCGCTGGCGATGTCGCCATTGCCGATCACCGGGATCTTCACCGCACGCGCACAGGCGTCGATGACCTCCCAGTTCGCCACCCCGGAATATCCCTGCGAGCGCGTCCGTCCGTGCACGGCAATCGCCTGCATGCCGCAGTCTTCCAAAATCCTGCACACCTCCACGGCATTGACCGTGCTGTCGTCCCAGCCGATGCGCATCTTGGCCGTAACCGGCACCTCGCCGCCCACGCCCTTTTCGACCCCGGCCGCCACCGCAGCGAGGCTTGGGCAGTCCTTCAACAGCGAGGAGCCGCCGTTTTTGGCGACCACCTTGTTCACCGGGCAGCCGAAATTGATGTCGATGAAGTCCGGCCGCTTCCAGTCGATGATCTTCTTCGCCGCCTCGCCCATCCGTTCGCCGTCGCCGCCGAAAAGCTGCACGCCCACCGGCCGCTGCTCGTCCGTGAACTCGGTGTACTTCCGGGTCCGGTCGTCGCGCTGGAGAATCCCTTCCGCCGAAACGAACTCCGTGACCATCACGTCCGCGCCCAATTCCTTGCAGATCTGCCGGAACACCACGTCGGTCACGCCGGCCATGGGAGCCAGATACAGAGGAAAAGCGCCGTTTTGGAACCAGGGGAGCACGCCCCACCCTTGCGCCGGAAACGGCCTTTTCCAAGCGCCTATTCGCCCCGAACCGCCTCCACCGCCCCGGTGTCATGATTTGCGGTGGCATGCGCCGCCATTTCGGTCCATAGCCGCGCCCTGCCGCCGATGGAATCTCTGACTGTTATCAAGGCCGGAACGGGTGTCCTCACGCGCGTGAGCGATGGCACCCTGGACGGAGCCGCCCTCACCCGTCTCGTCACCGCCATCGCCGGCCTGGTCGAAGACGGCCACCGCTGCCTGCTGGTCAGCTCCGGGGCCGTCGGCGCGGGCGTGTCCGCCTTTGGCCTGGAGGGCTACCCCTCCGACCTCGCCACCAAGCAGGCCTGCGCCGCCGTCGGCCAGGCCCGCCTGATGCACACCTACGAAAATCTCTTCCGCAACTTCAACCTCGCGGTCGCCCAGGTCCTGCTCACCGCCGGCGACCTCCAGACCCCGGAGCGCTGCGGCTACGTGACCAACACCCTCCATCGCCTGCTCGCCGAACCCGGCATCGTGCCGATCATCAACGAGAACGACTCGGTCGCCGTGGAAGAACTCCGCGTCGGCGACAACGACATGCTCTCCGCCCGCGTCGCCGCCCTGGTCGGGGCGAAGCGGCTGATCCTTCTAACGTCCGTGGACGGCCTGCTGTCCCCGGACGACAACTCCCTGGTGCATGAGGTTCAGGATGTCGATACCGTGCTCGGCTTCGCCAAAGACGAGCGCGGCCGGTTTTCGATCGGTGGCATGGCTTCGAAGCTCCAGGCCGTGAAGCTCGCCGTCGATGCCGGGATCACCACCCACATCGCCCACGGCCGCAAGCCGGAGCGCCTC
Organism: Akkermansiaceae bacterium; assembly: GCA_028293225.1. Classification (GTDB taxonomy): domain Bacteria; phylum Verrucomicrobiota; class Verrucomicrobiia; order Verrucomicrobiales; family Akkermansiaceae; genus Haloferula. Next base: position 2,691 of record JAQGPE010000566.1, read on the forward strand.
GCCGGGATTCTCGCCGGTGAAGTCGGCCTTTCGACCCGTTTCGCCTCTTCCAAGTAAGCCGATCATGACCGAGACCGATGTGCCCGCCGCGATCGAGACCATGGCCAAACAGGCCAGGGCCGCCTCGTATCGCCTTTCCCAGCTCAGCACCGCGGAAAAAAACGCGATCCTGCTGGCGATGGCCGCTGAAGTCCGGGCCTCGACCCCGGAAATCATGGCGTCCAACATTCTCGATCTGGTCGCGGGTGAAGCCAAGGGCCTGACCAAAGCGATGCTCGACCGCTTACGGCTCGACGAAAAGCGCATCGAAGCGATCGCCGCCGGCATCGATCAGGTCGCCACCCTCCCCGATCCCACCGGCCAGGTGATCGACCAGTGGACCCGCCCCAATGGCATGCGCCTGGAACAGGTCCGCGTCCCGATCGGCACCATCGGCATCATCTATGAAAGCCGCCCCAACGTCACCAGCGACGCCGCCGTGCTGTGCTTCAAAACCGGCAACGCCACCATCCTGCGTGGTGGCTCCGAAGCCATCCACTCGAACCGCGCCATCGCCGCCGCTCTCCAGAAAGGCGGCGAGTCCGCGGGCCTGCCGGAGCACGCCATCCAACTCATCCCCTTCACCGATCGCGCCAGCGTCACCGCGCTCTGTCAGATGGACAAGTGGCTGGATCTCATCATCCCTCGCGGCGGCAAAGGATTGATTGAAGCGGTCGTTTCTCAGGCGAGAATGCCGGTAATCAAGCACTATGACGGCATCGTTCACACCTACGTCGATGCCGCCGCCGACCTCGACATGGCCGTTTCCCTCGCCGTCGACGCCAAGACCCAGAAGCCCGGCGTCTGCAATGCCACCGAGACCCTGCTGGTCCACACCGCGGTCGCCGAAACGTTCCTGCCCCTCGCCGCCGCCGCTTTCCGCGAAAAAGGCGTCGAACTCCGTGGTTGCGAACGCACCCGCGCGATCATCGACGCCGTGCCCGCCACCGAGGAGGACTGGAGCACCGAATACCTCGACCTGATCCTCTCGGTGAAAGTGGTCGACTCGCTGCAGGATGCCGTGGAGCACATCAATACCTACAGCTCCCATCACACCGAGTGCATCGTCACCGCGGATCAGGCCGCTGCCGAAACCTTCCTGGCTGCCTGCGACTCAGCCTGCGTGTTCCACAATGTTTCGACCCGTCTCGCCGATGGCGAGGAGTTCGGGTTCGGCGCGGAAATTGGCATTTCCACCGACAAGCTCCATGCCCGCGGTCCGATGGGCTTGCGCGAGCTGACCAGCTACCAGTACCGGGTGCGCGGCGAGGGGCAGATGAAAGCTGGCAACTGAGCGATCTTAGGGGACAGCGGTGTATTCCTCGAAATAGCGGCTGGGCACTGCGATGAAATGGGCGTCGGTTTCCGTCTCCAGACTGTCGACTTTATTGTCTGAGATCGTATCACTCGAATAGGAATCGATCAACATCCACACCGGTTTTAGGTATGGTCCCATTCTCGACCAAACCTGAAATGGGCGATTGGCCTTTTTCTTCAGCTCCTTGGCAGAATTGATCGCTTCATCCTTCGTATCGAAGATCCCCGCCTGCAAACAGATCTCAGGGAGTTGGAGGTGGGCTTTGACCTGCTCCGTCAATGCTGGAGAGAGGCAGACAATCCGGCTAACGGAGCCAACTTCCTCGATCTCTTTAACGAACCTAAGGTAGACGGCGTGGTGATCTTCCATCGCTGCTGCCAGCTTCCAGTCCACCTGAGCGAGTTGCTCTCCGAACAAATCTGCGATGTAATTCGGACTGATCAGATACAATGAACGGATCCTGACCCCGGACGACGGACTGGCAGAAAGAAGGGCAAATTGCTTCTGGTCCAGGTCCACAGGTGACGCCAGCGGACAGCGTTCGATGACATCGGCGAGACTGATCTCTCTATCCTTTGCTATCGTTTCCTGGGATGCTGGCGCAGGCAAGGAAGAGTCGCCGGAATCGACGGCAGTATGCGTTATCGTATCCAGCAGCAGCGTGCTTTTTATCGTCTTCCCATCCGTCCGTGATCGTTCCTCCAGAAACGTCTTTCGGCTGGATCGATAGTAGCTGCTCATGTTACTATCCTCCGTCCTAAGCACGATCCAGGAGGAATCTCCGACTCCGATCAGGCGTTCCTCCACGGAAAACTGGAAGTCCGGGGACGCCTTTGCAACAAGCGCCATCGAAAGAAGAAGGCCCGAAACAAGGATTAGCCTACTGCAAAGCGGGTTCATGGAAATAGGTGGCAAGCTACCGCAGCTGCACCCGGATACGACGCATATTCCACCTACTGATGTAAAATCAGTGTATTTCGTCCGCCGCTACCGTCAGCCCAACGGGAATGAGGCTCCCAGGGAAATCATGGGATGCTTTGCGGCCTCGCAAAGCTCTCTCAAAACTTCCTGAATCGCCTCCACCACCCACGGCGCGGCGACCATCCCCTCCTCGTCTAGCCGCGATCCCAGCAACGGAATCGTAGCCGACGCCTCCCCCACCAGGTTCGCCGACATCGTTCGCAGGATCTCCCGCAACGCGGCGTCGGCGTGGTGAGCAGTCGGTGACGTGTTCACCACCGACACCGGCTTGTAGGCGAAAGGCTCGAAACTCACCAGCCAGTCGAGCGCGTTCTTCATCACCCCGGTGATGCCGTGCGCATACTCTGGCGTCGCGATCAGTAAAGCGTCCGCCTCCGCCACCCGGCTGCGGAAATCGACCACCGAATCCGGAGGGCTACTCTCCAAATCCGGATTAAAAAGAGGCAGCTCTCCGAGACTCGGGAACACCTCAACCACGACTCCCGCGGGCGCGATGCGTGCCGCCGCCCGCAGGAAAGCCGAGTTGATCGAGACCGCCCGCAGGCTGCCCGAAATCGCCAGAATTTTCACAGCGAAAAGATGCCCGCTCACGGCATTCCTTCCAGCGCCTTCAGCAGTTCCTTGCGCAGTTCAACCACGTCGACCTTGCCGGTGTGACGCCACAGGATTTCACCCTTAGGCGAAAGCAGCACGCTGTGCGGCTGCGCGCCGGTCCACTCCTTGTCGATCGCCTCGGCAAGCAGATCGGGATTCTCGCCACTGAAGAGATAGTTGTTGGCCGTGCGGCCCTCCTTCGCCAGCGACTCCTTGGTCTGGT
>JAQGPE010000572.1 GCA_028293225.1 Akkermansiaceae bacterium
GACGGCATCCCGGACAAGGCGGTCCTGCGTGCAGATGGCAAGACGGTGAAGCTGAAGGTGGAGGAAGCGCCTTGAGGGGCGGGTGGTCTAGGCGGATGGAGAAAGCAGCCATACCCGCTCCTGGCGGAGGTTGCTCATTGCCTGGGCGGTCAGGCTTTTGAAACCGGCGGTGAGAAAAATTTCGCCGTGCTCCAGGACCGGCTCGATGAAGCGGGCGACGCGGCCCTGACGGTAGGCTGCCTCACCATACACTGGCACGTATTCCCGCATGACTCCTGCGGCGTAGCGCTCATACACCGGCCACGGCTGGCCGAGTATCGCCATGTCCAGGTCGCTGATCCGATTGGCATCGGGATCGGGCGTCATGACGTGCCGCTGTGTCGCGAGGATGGCGAAGGCGGCGCGGTCGAGGATTTCCTCCGCAAGGTGGCCGCCGAGAAGTGAGCGCATTTCAGTGGCGCTGCGTTCCTCATTGTCACTACGGTAAGCGTCGTAGATCAGGTCGTGGAAGAAGATCGCCAGCTCCGCGGCGGGGGCATGGCCGAAGTCGACCCGGATGGCATCGAAGCCCTTCAGCATGGAAAGGATGTGAGCGACGCCGTGATAGTGGCGGGTGCTTTCCGTGTAGCAGCCGAGCAGGACGGCACCGGTGGAAGCAGCCACCGCAGGGCTGAGACCGAGTCGCGCGGCGAGGGTCTGCCAGCGGGCGGCGAAATCCGTAGCCAGGCCGGAATGGAGCATCGTCATGGTGGGACATAGTCTGAAATCCCTCCCCTGCCCCGTCAACCGGCGACGCGGAAGCGCCCTCGACTTCGCGCCTGGGTGTGCTTTCCTGCCGACGAGGTGAATTCTTCGAATCAGCGGTTTCTCAAAAGCTTCCTCTTCCTGGGGCTGCCGCTGCTTTGCGGAGTGGCGGCGTATGGGCACGCGCGCATGGCGGAAAGAGGTTCCGCCGCCGCACAGGGCCCGGGCTCCGGCCGTGAGACGCGGGAAGTCCGGGGAGCCCCGAAGTTCAAGGATGTGGAGGCCGCGCTGTATGCCGCTTCGGAAAGGGCCAATGCCGCGGGGCCGCCGGATGAGGCGGCGGAAGAAAAGCCTCAGGACCCGGCGGCGCTGCGGAAGGCGCTGCTGGAGGATGCCGTGAAAAACGGGAATCCCGACGGGAACGAAAGGCGGGATGGCTTCAACTTCAACGATTCCGCCGACCTGGTCACGGCGCTGGTCAAGCTGGAGGGCAAGGCCGGGGTCGAGTGGATCGAGTCGAATCTGCCGGTGGTTTACGCCCTCACCGCGATGAATGCCTGGGCGGATCTCGACATGGATGCGGCCTTTGACCATGTCACAACCTCCCATCGGCGGCCGCCCTGCTCCCCCTCGCTGGTCTCCAGGCTGCTGGATCACAAGGCCGAAGCCGGACCGGAGGCGTTGCGCGAGGCTGCCGCGAAGATCCCGTGGGAAAACCTTCCCCTGGGAGAGACGCGGGACGGTGAGCTGGCGCTGATGCCGGACACGCTCTATCTTTACAACGTTGAGCATTTCGCCGCCTGGCGTGACAGCGGGGTGCTGAGAACTCTGGCGAAGCAGGGGGTCCAGTTCGGCGACATTTTTGACAGCTGGAGCGCGCTGGACGCGGATGAAGCGGTGCGCGAGTGGGCGATCTGGCCGAATCTGTCCGGCCAGGATGCCGACTACGCCTTCCGCTGCATGGTGGAAAACGGCAGCAGCGACTGGTCGGAGGAGACGGTCGCGCGGCTGGCCGGGCTGCTGAAGAATGCCGATCAGCCCACCCATGAACGGATCGTCGACTGGATGCGGCGGTTTCCTGACGAAAGGAAGCTGAAGGACCAGGAGCCGGCGTTCCGGGAACTGCTGGAAAAGGAGGGCGGCTCATGAAACGGCTCACCCTTCTCTCCCTCGTATCGCTGGCCCTGTGCGGCGTGGCGGTATGGACCGGCGGCCGGCTGGCGCGCGCAAGCAGCCGCCCGGTTGGGAATCCTGCTACGATGCACACCGTAGCTCCGGCGCGGCCCGGGGAAGCGGCGGCGGCCGGTGCCGCGCAGGATGACGTCTACAGCCTGGAGCAGCGGCGAGCGCTGGCGGCGTGCGATTCCTCGGCGCTGTGGGATTGGCTGAAGACCAGCGCCCACTACAGCACCGTTGCGACGGATGACGTCATCCGGGAGCTGCTGGATCGCTTCGGCGCGGAGGCCCTGTCCACCGCGCTGGCCATCCCTGAGCCCGAAATCCGCGGCCTGGTGACTTCAAAAATCCTGCGCGAACTGGCGGAGCGCGATCCTGCCGTGGCCCTGGAGATCCTGCGGCTGCGCCGCGCCGAGCTGAGCCTGGGAGCGGCCTATCTGGTGGGCAATCAACTGCTGGAGACGGCGGGCGGGAAATCCGCGGACGAGCTGATCGCGACCTATGACGTGGTTCACGGCCAGAATCTGCCGCCGAGTCCCGATCGGCTCGATTGCCCCCCGGGCTTCGATTTCCGGAAGGCGCTGGATCACATGGCTGCGGCGGAGGGCGCGCTGCCGCTGATGGCGCCGCAGCTTTTCCGCGAGTGGGGCAACGCCGCTCCCGCCGCTGCGGCGAAGTGGCTGGCGGACCACGCTCCTGAAAGACCGTGGAGTGTCGGCACTATGGACGACCCGGGGGATCCGGTGAGCGGGCTGATTTCGACCATCGCGACGTCCGACCGGCCGGAGCGCCAGGAGGCCTATGCGACACTGATGCAGCTGCCGGAGGAGATCCGCGGCGAGGCCTGGAAGTCGCTCAATGACTCGGCGGGCCGCCGTCCGCTCGATTCCGGCATGCTGGAGGCGGCCACGGCGATGGGTGAGCGCGACGGCTATCTGAAGAATGCCTTGCTGGGCACCCGTTTCCGCGACGAACCCGACCCGGCCTGGGCCCAGGTGCCGCCGGAGGAGCGGGCCGGGCTGCTGGCGTGGGAGGCCGCGCAGTGGGAGCGGGAGACGCAGGAAAAGGCAGCCCCCCCGGTGGCCGAAAAGATCCGCGCCCACTGGCGGGCGCGGCTGGAGGAGCAGTGGCGGCAGTTGAAGAAATGAGCGCGGCGGCGGATTTCCGGTGAAATGCGCAGGCGCCGGGAAGCCATCTAACCGCTGCCATTTCGAATGGCCGTCCGGGGGGATTTCTCTAGACTCCGCCGCGTGCCCGCCGGCGAGTCCCCTGCCCATCTTGAACTGAAACGGCTGTCGCTGATCTGGGCCCAGGCGCACGGGTATCCCATCGCCGCGTGCGAGGTCTCGCTGCCGAACCTGCGTTTCCGCTTGGACGCCGCAGCCTACCGGCCGGGGTCGCAGCGGGTGGTGCGGTTCGACGAGCGGCGTGGAATCCACCGGATCTACACGCTGCCATCCGTGGGGGTGGCGGCGGTCTTCGAGTGCAAGGCCAGCCGCGCCGACATGATCCGCGATTGCCGGAATGCCGCCCGGCTGACGGAGCGGCTGAAAGAGCTGACGGCTCTGCGGACGGAGCTGGAGCGGGAGCTGCGCATCCACCAGCCGTCGCTGCGGAATGGTGATGCGCTGTGGCCGGAGTATGAGAGCGCGGCCTACGAGCGCGCCGAGCACCCGCCCTACCGCAAGCTGGTCAAGACGCTGGCGACGCTGTCCCGGCAGCTGCAGGGGCAGACGAAGATGGAAAACCTTTTCAAATGGAATGCGGCGAACCTGCACTACCTGGTGATCGAGCCAGGGGTGGCGGAAGACCATGAGACGCCGCCGGGCTGGGGCCTGCTGGTGCGGAGCGGGCGCAGACTGGAGCTGAGGGTGCTGCCGGAACTACGAGAGGTACCGGAGGAGACGCGGCTGGGGTTTCTGCATCGCGTGGCCGCGGCGGGGACGAAAGCGGCGAACCGCGAGGCCGGGGTGGCGTATGCGGAAATCGAGGCGGAGCGGCGCGGAATGGAGTGGGTGGAGGAGGAGGAAGATCGAGCCGCCGGGGTACCTCCGGCAAATGGCCCACAGATTGACAGCCTACGATGATTGCCCGGATGAGAGGCGGGATTTGAGGAGCATCTCAAGGAGGGATGAGATGGCGGAAGAGATCGGCGCGCGCGTTTGAATGGAACGCTGGTGAAGGCAGGGCGAAATCTCCCTCTTGCCCCACCTTGACCGGCGGATCATCCTGCGGCACTTCATGGAGGTTGCCCACACTCAAATCTCTCATCACCTCTCCCCGCCATGTCCGCCGCTCCGCTCATCGATGTCCTTTCCAGTGAATCCTTCGCCCGGGAGCATATCCCGGGCGCGGTGAACCTGTGCGTCTACGAGACCGCCTTCCCCGACAAGGTGCGCGCGGCCTTTCCGGATCCGTCCGCGCCGCTGCAGGTCTATGGACTGTGCCCGACGGCACTGGAAGTCCGCACCGCGCTGACCCGGCTACGGGAGGCGGGCTATCAAAACGTCACTGAACTGAAGGGCGGCCTGGAGGGCTGGAAGGCGGCCGGCGGCGTCCCGGAAGGCGCCGGCTTTCCTGAGGAGCCAGCCAGCGGCACCTACCGGATCGATGCGGCGGCGAGCTTCGTGCGCTGGACCGGCACCAACGTCCTGAACTTCCACCACGGCCAGCTTTCCCTCAGCGCCGGCAGCGTGACGATCGAGCGCGGCGAACTGAAGGGCGGCTCCTTCCGCATCGACATGAACTCCCTGAGCTGCGCGGACCTGACCGACTCCGCGATGAACGCGATGCTGATCAAGCACCTGCGCAGCGATGACTTTTTCGCCGTGGCGGATTTCCCGGTGGCGGAGTTCACCATCACCGCGGCGACGCCGGTGGCGGCGCTGCCGGGCCTGCCAAACTGCCGCATCACCGGACTGCTGAGTCTGCGCGGCGCCACGCGCGTCCTGGAGATCCCCGCCAGCATCACCCACCGCGACGAGGGCGGCTACACGGCCCGCGCCTTCTTCGGCCTGGACCGCACCCTGTGGGGATCCTACTACGGATCTGGTAGATTCTTCAGCCGCATCGGCATGCACCTGGTGGACGACCTGGTGCAGATCCACCTGCACGTGGTGACGGAGAAGGCTTCGACGCATGAGAGCTCTCAATAATGCGAGATGATGAACCACCACTCAGGCGGAATGTGGAAAATCCGGGATGGGCAACCACCCCTCTCCTGTTTTTCGCGGAGCGCTCCGCTATGGCCTCCGGGCGCCCCGCACCTTAGAGAATGGAAATCCGCGCAGGGACAACGATTTCAGACCGGGTGATTTCCCTGAGGTCATCCACCCCTGCAAAGACCGGAACACAAATCTGATTTCCAGTACCGACAACTATGCCGCGGAAGGCGCCCCGGCGTTCCTGGTCACGTCATACAAGGCCCTGCAGACCATTAACCAGAGCACCCTCACTCCCGGCTACGCGGACGGAGCCCTGGTCGGCACCAGCAACATCACGCTGTCCTGGAGTGATCTGGCTACCGCCGGCAACTACCGCGTCTACCTCAGCACCAGCCTGGGCAAGATCGAGCTCGCCCAGCCCGGCGACGCAACGGAGATCGGCACCACCTACGGCACTTCCCTGCCGGTGAAGACCGCACTGCTGCCGAACACGACCTACTATTGGAAACTGATCCTGGAGGGCGCCGCCAGCTCGACCAGCTCTCCGGAATGGTCCTTCCACACCAGCGATTTCACCGTCAGCGAGGGCGCGGTCGCCATGGCCGGCCCCATCGACTCCGCACCGCTGACCCACGACCTCCGCGTTAATGCCCCGGACGGCCGCAATTGGTCGGTCAGCACCACAACCCCCTGGCTGCAGGCCACCGGCAGCGGGCCGGGCAGCGGCATCATCACCCTGACCTCCAACCCTGCCGGGCTGGTGGAAGGCACCGTGAATGGATCCGTGACGTTGTCGATCGGCACTGAGACGCTGATCATCCCGGTCAGCTTCCAGAGTTTCTCCTACCACGTGCGCCGGATCGCCGGCGATGGCGACCGCGGCTTCGCCCACCTCTTGGTGGCCACGGGACCGACGGAGACCTACAGCACCGCGACGCCCGCCTTCCTGATCAAGATCGATCTGGCGACGCACAAGGTAGTGGATGTCATCGACCTCGGCATTTCACTTTCCTACTACGACGCGACCAGCCTGATGATCCACCCCCAGGACGACCGGGTGTATTTCTACAATGGCACCGCAGGCAAGATCACCGGCTACAACCGCAGTAAGTATGCGCTGGAGACGAGCCTGGCGACCGCAAGTCTGGCGGGCCTTCCGGCCGGTTCGTGGAATGGAGCGATGGTCCCCGCCGGCCCCGGCCGCATGGTGCTGAACTACGGCTCCTCCAATCTCTCCGTCTACTCCACCTCGACCGGAGCCCTGCTCTCCACCCTGGCCAACCCCAACGCCTACTTCAACTTCACGAGCCTGTTTGCCGCCCCGGGTGGCAAGCGGATCTACGGCGCGCTCGACTATTACTACGGCTTCCCCGCCTCTTTCGACGTCAGCGATGCCGGGATCATCACGGCCGGCCCGGTGGCCATCACCGGTGGCCCGGACGCGGGATACACGATCACCTTTGGCATCACGGCCGACGGCCAGAAGGTCTACTACCAGGGAGCCTACTACGACAAGGACCTGAACCTGCTCGGCAAGCCGCTGCCCATCGGTCGCCTGCAGCTCCCCGTGGGTGACGGCTCCCGGCTGCTCATGAATGGCGACCGCGGATACTACTTCGCCACGGCGGACGGCACGGCCACCTCGCCCGGCTTCAGCTACGGCGGCGCCTACAACATCGCCTACGACCCCACCGGCGCCCGCTTCCTGTATGCCGGCAGCGGCAACCAGCCCTTTTGGGCGGAAGCCCTGACGACCGCCTCCGGAGCCGTTCCGCAGATCCCGGGCTCGCTCTGGGCGACCTATGGACAGAGCACGTGGATGCCGGATCTCTCCCGCCCGGGGGTGCTGACGACCACCCACCTCAAGGACGTGGCCTCGAACCCTTACTCGTCCTCCCAGTCCGTCCTGGCCGTCACCCCGACGGTGGCAGGCACGCTGAGCTTCGATTGGCGGACCGTGACCACCGGCGGAGAAACGCTAAGCCTGTCGGTGAACGACACCTCGCGCTCCTCCGTCACCGGCACCAACGACTGGCAGCCGCGCCTGATCTCGGTGGCGGCCGGCGACCGGGTGGCGGTGAACTATCAAATTGCCTACACGGCCTCCGACAAGAACTCCCTCGCGGAGCTGCGCAACATCACCTTTACCCCGGCGGCCGGCGCCGCCACAGTAGCGGCCGGCATTTCGCCGACGGTGGACCGCGATGGCGATGGCTTCACCGATCTGATGGAGACCGCCCTGGGCACCGACCCGGACTCCGCCGTCAGCCGTCCGGTCGCGGGTCTGGTGACGAATGCCACGACCGCCTCGTTTGTCTACGAACGCCCGGCTTCCTCCAACTATCAGTACACCGTGCAAGTTTCCCAGGATCTGGTGAACTGGCAGGACCTCCCGGCGGAAAACGCCAGCGTCGCTGCCGTGGCCGCCACCATCCCGGGAGGCGCCACCCGCCAGCGGGTGACCATGCCACTGACCGCCGCCGGGCCGAAAGGCTTCACCCGCCTGAAGGTCGTGGAGACCGCCACCAGGTGACCTTCTGTGAACCGACCACTGACCGATCTACCGATTCCCCTATGAAATCCCCGCTCCTCTCCTCTCTCCTGGCCGCCGTGCTGGCCAGCGGCGCCGTCGCCCGGGCCGCCACACCGGTCTTCGGCCAATCCGTGACGCTGGCGTCCTACTCCATCGATGCCGGGAACGAATTCTCTGCCGGAGCGGCAGCCGAAGGACTCTTGGCCGGCGTCCCCGGCTCCGGCACCTCGCTGGCGGATCTGGAGGCGGGCGTGGCGCTACCCGGCGCCCTTTACCTCGCACCCACCATCGACTCGCCCACCGTGGCGGCGGCGCGGACCAACGGGCAGTTCTTCGAGTTCACCCTCTCCAGCACCGCCGGATATTTGTTCCAGCCGGAGACCCTCAGCTTCCTGGCCGGCAAGGGTGGCGCCGATGGCACCCGCG
>JAQGPE010000574.1 GCA_028293225.1 Akkermansiaceae bacterium
GAATGAGCGCCATGAAACCCGCTCAGATCGCCAAGCTGCGTCTCATCAGCCAGCGCGTTCATGATCGGGATGCGGTGTCGCCTTTGGAACTGGGGAAAAGGATGGGCGCCATCCAGGCCCAGGACTACGCCAGTTCGCTGTGGGCGATCGGAGCGCGGGTCAAGGGCGCGACTGAGAAGTCCGTGGAGGACGCGGTGGTGAAGCGGGAGATCGTGCGCAGCTGGCCGATGCGGCGGACGCTGCATTTCGTCCCGGCGGCGGATGCGAAATGGATGGTCGAGCTGTCGGCGGAGCGGGTGATCGCCAGCGCCGCGACCCGGGCGAGGCAGCTCGAACTGGACGACAAGATTTTCGCCAAGGCGGCCAAGGTCGCGACCAAGGCGCTGGAGGGTGGCAGGCAGGTGACGCGCGACAGGCTGCGCGATCTTTTCATCAAGGCCGGACTGCCGGCGCAGGATTCACGAGCGTCGCATCTGTTCTGGCGGCTGGCCCAGGAGCGGCTGATCTGCTTTGGCGCGCGGGAGGGCAAGCAGCCGACTTTTGTCCTGCTGGACGAATGGGTCGAAGCCCCTAACAGGCCGGAGCGGGAAGAGGCGATCTCGATCCTGGTGGAGCGCTATTTCACCAGTCACGGGCCTGCGACCGTGAAGGATTTCGTGTGGTGGGCGGGGCTGAAGGCCAGCGAGACCAAGGCGGCGCTCAAGGGGCTTGGAGACCAATTGGAGAAGGTGGAACTCGATGGCGTGGAGCACTGGATGTCGCCGGATACGCCGAAGCGGGAAGCGGTCTGCGGGGCGCATCTGCTGCCGGGATTTGACGAGATCGTGATCTCTTATCAGGACCGGCTGGTGACGCTGGCGAAGGAGCACGCCGAGCGGATCGTGCCCGGCGGCAACGGGATGTTCCTGCCGATGGTGATGGACGAGGGCCAGGTGACCGGCACCTGGAAACGGACGCTGAAGGCGAAGAGCGCGACCGTGACGATCCAGCCTTTCAGGAAGCTCTCGAAGGCGAAGATCGCGGCGATCGCCAAGGCGGCAAAGATCTACGGGGAATTTCTGAATCTGCCGGTGGTCTGCGAATTCCAGGAGGTCCCGTGATTTCCCGCCGATCAGGAACTTGCCTGGAAAGCCACGCCGCGCGCTGGCTCTAACAGCTCTCAAGCCGGGCCCTCCACCATGTGCGCCGGAATTGGCGTGGAAGTGATATCGCGCTGACGTGGGAAAGTGAGAGGCGGCCTTGTTCAGGGCGGCGGCAGGCTTTTCAAGCAAGTGTTCGACAGACCTACGGAGGTCTCGATCCGGTGATTTTGGCGTCCGATTTTGCGGCGCTGTTCAGTTCGACCGGGCACGAGGCTAACAGATTTTATAGGCGTTTCATATCATCTGGAAAGCTTCAAACGCTCCTCGCCGCCGCTTGGAAAATGAAGTTTAGGTCCGAGCTGTTTCCCTATGAACGTCGAACCATCGAAGATGAAAAGACAGGTATGGCTTCCGCGGCCACGGCCCTAAGCGAGAACGCTTTACCCAAACCCTGATCAAGAACGCGAATCGTATGTCTCCCTCGTTTCTTAACTCCCGTCGGATCGTAGTGGCAGGACTTGCAGTGACACTCTGCATCGCAGCCTTTCTCTGGCTGCATCACTCTCCGGATGATCCCGGATCGCCGCAAGCGGCGGCGGAAAAATCCAACCGCCACGAGACGCCGGAGAGCGAGTCGCTGGCGGACGCAAGCCGCGATCAGGGACCGTCCGGTCAACCTGACGGAGCGAGCGCGAAAGCGCTCTCCGGCCCCGCCCCAAAAGCTGTGGCGGCAGCCATTTCCCGGGAGATGGATATCAAGGTGAATCCCTATGCGGGCGCTCTGCGCGAGCCGGGAAAATCCAGGCGCGAGTGGGATGCCGCATATCTCCAGACCTTCCGGCAGGCGAAGGCCGGCGATCCGGTCCGTTTCGAGCTCACCGGCGGTGCGATGGCAGAGGGCACCTTGAAGATCCTCCAATTCAACGACGGTAAAGTCAGTTACGTTTCCGGCGAACTGACCGCGCCGGAAGTTGGAAAATTCTTTTTCCTGACCCCTCCGGCTGGCGGAAAAGCGGGCAATGCTGTCGGCGTGGTGGAGTTTCCGGCGAGCAAGACCGCCTACCGGGTGGAGCCGACGGGTAACGACGGCAACCCGGAGCTGTGGCAGAGACGGCTGGACGAGGTGATCTGCCTGGACATGCAGGAAGCCGATCCGGCGATGGTGGAGTCGGCCAACAAAATCGCGAAGGAAGGATTGGCCGTCAACGATCCCGAAGCCACGGGCAAAAAAGAGAACCTCGTCCCGGTGCGGCCGGACAAGGTCCAGGACTTCATCCCCAGCTACAACGCGAACATCATTTCCCTGCAGAGCTATCCCGGTTCGCCGGCCGTCCTGCTGCTGGATTTCGCGGGCGGCTATACCGCCAGCTGGGGCGGCGTGACTTACTCCCGTGCTCCAGTCGACAACGACACGATCCGCGACATCTGGAAGCGGATCGCCGAGGACTACATGCCTTTCAACATCAACGTCACGACCGACATCAAGATCTTCCAGGCCGCCCCGGCGGCGAGCCGGCAGAGATGCTGCTTCGGCCCGAACCCGGTCACCAGTGTTGGGGTCGCCTACTTCGGTTCGTGGAACTGGGGCAGCGACACCGTTTGCTGGGCGGGCTACTACGCCGGGAAGCCGGGAGCGGAGGTCGGCGCCCACGAACCGGGCCACACTCTCGGCCTGGCCCACCAGGGGCAGGAGATTCCCAACAGCTCCGGCGGCACGGATCACAATGAATACTTCGCCGGCCAGGGCTCCGGAGTGACCGGGTGGTGCCCGATCATGGGCGCCGCCTACTACCAGCCCGTGACCACCTTTGCGAAGGGCGAGTATCAGTATGCCAACCAGCCCCAGGATGAGCTGTTGACCATTTCGACGGTGAACAACAATGTCGTTTACCGCACCGACGATACCGGCAGCACGCTGGCAACTTCGCGGTATCTGGACGTCAATGCCGACAACACCGTGACCGCGGAAGGCGTGATCGAGCGGACCGGCGATACGGATGCCTTCCAGTTCACCACCACCGGCGGTTCGGTCACGCTGGCGGCAAAGCCGGTGGCTGAGAACGACTGGGCGGACCTGGGCATCATGGCCACGATCGCGAACTCTTCCGACACGGTCGTCGCGACCAACAACGTGCAGAGTCTGACCTCCGCGAGCATCACCACGACTCTGGCGGCGGGCACCTACACCTTCCGGGTCACGGGGGTGGGCAAGAACACCGCGCTGACCGACGGCTTCTCGAACTACGCCAGTCTCGGCTACTACTACATTACCGGTAGTGTGGCCGGCGCCCGGCAACCGACCCGCCTGAGCGTGGCGGAGCATGCGGCCAACAGCACGGTCGTTGGC
>JAQGPE010000579.1 GCA_028293225.1 Akkermansiaceae bacterium
GGACGTCACGCGCGGCAAGCCGGACCCGGAGCCGTATCTGCTGACGGCGGCGAAGCTGGGGCTGGATCCGGCGGAGTGCGTGGTGATCGAGGACTCGGTGAACGGGGTGAAGTCGGGGCTGGCGGCGGGCTGCCGGGTGATCGCGATCACGGGGAGCTTTCCGCGCAGCGTGCTGGAGGCGCTGGGTCCGGACGCGGTGATCGACGGGTATGGGGAGGTGCTGGACGGAGACTGGAGGCTGGCAGACGTCAGACTTGAAGACGTCAGACGCTAGACCGGAAGGGGGTTGGGCATGCCTCTGAGGAGAGCGGACGTGTCAGTCGATTTCGCTCCACTCAGGTGTCCCCGCTCCGTTGCTTCCGGGGCGGGTTCGGGGGGGTGGTCTCTCTTCTTGCCAAAAAAGCCTGTCTCCGGGAAGCTCCGGGGGAGAAATGGCCTGGTTCCTGTTCATCGATGAAAGTGGTCATGACCACCGGCAGATGCCGTACGAGGTGCGGGGCGGACTGGCGATCGCGGACGACCGGCTGTGGGGCCTGCTCCGGGAGGCGAACCAGCTGGAGTTGGACTGCTTCGGCACGCACCTGGTGGACTTCAAGTCGGAGATCAAGGGGGATCATCTGCTTTCGCGGGACCGCTTCAAGTGGGCGGCGCAGGGGGAACTGATGGAGGATGAGGTGCGGCGGCAGAATTGCCGCGCTTTTCTCCAGGCGGGGCTGGAAAAGAAGGTGCCGCGGCGGAGTCACTTCACGGCCTATGGGCAGGCGTGCCTGGCGATGGTGGACGGGATCTTCGAGTTGCTGCACCGGCATCATGCGAAGTTATTCGCGGCGATGGTGCCAAGGGGGGCGGGCAAGCCGGCGGCGGGAGCGGCGGGGGCACCGGACATTTTGAGAAAGGATCACATCTTTCTGCTGGAGCGCTTCTTTTATTTCCTGGAGAGGGAGAAGCAGTCGGGGATCCTGGTGATGGGGGAGATGGAGGAGCAGGCGGACCGGCGTTTTGTGCGGAGGCTGCAGAAGTATTTCACGGAGACGGTGAAGGGGCGGCAGCGGTCGAGATGGATCGTGCCCTCGCCGTTTTTCGTGTCGTCGAGCATGGCGCTGTCCGTGCAGATGGCGGACGTGGTGACCTATGCGCTGAACTGGGGCTACCGGCGGCCGGTGGAGGTGACGGCGGAGTGCCGGGAGGAGATCGCGGAGCGCTACGGGCGGCAGATGAGCACGCTGGAGTGGCGGGGCACCGGCTACGATGGGATGCGTACCTACCGGAGCTACGGGATCGTGTGCGTGCCGGATCTCTATGAGACACGCCGGTAAAAGACACGCCGGTAAAAAAAGAGGAGGCAATGTCCGGGAGTCCTCCGGCTCCCGAAGGGCCCGGTTGACTCTCAGCCGAGCCTCCGGGGAAGAGGAAAGCAGGGCGGATGGCGGGTGGCAAGGCGGGAAAAGGGCGGGGGCGTGTCTGCGGAGAGGGTGTCATGTGATTCGGCTGGATCGGACGGAGGCTGTCCGGTTGAATGGCGGCGCTCATGATCCTCCGCACGACTGCCTTTCTGTTGACCTCGGCCGCGTTGCAGGCCGTGCCGCTGACCAAGCTGCCTGACGGCCCGTATCTGTTCCCGGCCACGGTGGCTGACACGCCGCACGCGGTGGGGAACTATGCGGGTAGTATCTACGGCTATGGTGAGGACGGGCTGCCGGGCAGGGTGGCGCGGGGCGGCTTCGACAGCTTCCGGCTGGGGAAGGGCGGCTCCTACAGCGGGCGCGGCCGGATCGACGGGGCGGTGTTTTCGTTGAAGGGGAAATTTTCGCCGGAGGACGGGCAGAGCACGGCGCAGGTGGCGCTGAAGGGAACCTCCGCGGTGTCGCTGTCGCTGGCTCTGGCCAAGGGCGATGATGGCTCGGTGCGGATCACCGGGGTGCTGACCGGCCTGGCAGGGTCGCTGCCGCTGGCGATCGACCTGGCGGCCTCGAACCATGGGGATGAGGCGGTGCGGTCGGTGGGGCGCTACACGGCGTACTTTCCGCCCTTCGCGGCGGATGCCGTCCAGCCGCAGCCGATGGGCGCCGGGGTGGCGACGATGACGGTGGATGGAAAGGGAGTACTGCGCTGCCAGTACATCCTGCCGGACGGGACGCAGGGCACGCGCTCCGGGGCCCTGGCGGGGCTGGGAGTGTGGCAGTTTTATTTCCCGGCGGGCGGGAGCGCCGCAGTGCGGGGCGGTCTGCTGGCGGGGCATGTGAATTTCTGGAGGATCGCCCACGGGCCGGATTTCTGGAACGACCTGGAAGGGGTGATCTCGTGGAAGATGCCGGCCAATCCGCGTCCGGGGGCGACGCCTTTTCCCGCCGGGTTCGATGTGCAGCGGAAGGTGAGCGGGAAGCGCTATGTGCCCGAATACAAAGGGGATCCGGGCTGGTATGAGCTGGAGTCCGGGGTGGCGAACGCCTACCTGACCACCGGGCCGGGGAGCGTGACCCCGGCGGCGGAGGTGGGCGGAAGCGCGGAGTCCGGCGGCGGCGTGAAACAGGTCGCGGCGATCGGCGG
>JAQGPE010000585.1 GCA_028293225.1 Akkermansiaceae bacterium
ATCTACGGCGTGACGGTGTCGAAGAACACGCGATTTGGGGAAGAGGTGCTGGCCTTCGCCGATCGGGACGGCATCCCGGTGGAAATCGTCGCCGTGGCGGATGACTCGCGGACCGGCTGGTCCGGCGCGGGCATTCCCGCGGCCTATCAGCTGCGCGGCATGCACACCGCTGAACTGACGGTCGGATTTCCGGCGGCGACCGAGGCATTGCTGAGCATCGAAATGGGCTTCCGCCTGGTGAAGCGCGAGGGCAACCGCGCCCGCTTTGAAGCCGGTCCGGGCGGCTCCGGCCGCTATGCGGATGTGATCGGCGACACCACCACCCGCGGGCTCGGTGGCTCCGGAACGATCCACCACATCGCCTGGAGCGTGCCGGATGATGCGACGGAGCAGGCCAAGCAGGCCGAACTCCAGGCCAGCGGCTACCATGTGTCGCCGGTCATGGACCGCGACTACTTCCACTCCATCTACTACCGGGAAAAGAACGGCATCCTCTTCGAAATCGCGACGGAGAATCCGGGGTTTGCCGTCGATGAAGATCCGCAGGCGCTCGGCACCGCGCTGCGACTGCCGAAGCAGCACGAAGCCCTGAGAAGCCGGCTCGAGCAGATCCTGCCTGTCCTGAAACCCGCCAAGAGCTATACCTGATCCCACGATGAACCTTCACCAATCATCCGACACGCTGCGGACGGGAGTGCCCTCCGCGAGCGCGAAAAGCGCCCTGATCCTGATCCACGGCCGCGGGGCGTCCGCGGCCGACATTGCCGGGCTGGCCGACTACCTGCCGAAGCAGGGCCTGGCGGTGATCGCTCCGGAGGCCCGCGAGGGCTGGTGGTATCCGCAGCGGTTCTTCGTGCCGCTGGCCGAGAATGAGCCGTGGCTGACCAGCTCGGTCGCGTTGATCGAGCAGACCGTGACGGAACTGATCGCGGATGGCATTCCTGCGGAAAAGATCGGCGTCGCCGGCTTCTCGCAGGGCGGCTGTCTGGCGCTGGAATATGCTGTGAGGCATCCGCGGCGCTACGGACTGGTCGCCGGCTTGAGCGGCGCGCTGATCGGTCCGGCGGGCATTCCACGGGCGACCGCCGATTTGCAGGGCACACCGGTGCTGGTGGCCTGTGCGGAGAGCGATCCGCACATCCCGCTGCCATTTGTCCGGGACAGCGTGACCCTGATGAAGGGCTTCAAAGGCGAGGTCACCGAGCAGATCCACCGCGGTAGCGACCACACGGTTTTCGCCGAGGAGATCGAGTGGCTGAAAGAGCGGATCAACGGCTGGAACGCAGTCGCGGTCTGAACACGAAAGGGCCGGCGGAAGCGATTCCACCGGCCCTTTTTCGAGAGGGAACGCTTACTTCGTCTGGCGGGCGCTGGCCTTCAGGCGCAGGGCGTTCAGGGCGATGAAGCCGGTGGCGTCGTCCTGGTTGTAGGCTGCTTCCTGGCCGCCTTCCATGGTGGCGATGGCTTCGGAGTAAAGGCTGTGCGGCGACTTGCGGCCGGCATTCATCACGTTGCCCTTGTAGAGTTTCACTCGGACTTCGCCGGAAACGGTCTGCTGGGTCTGGGTCACCAGGGCCTGGATGGCTTCGCGCTCAGGGGCGAACCAGAAGCCGTTGTAGACCAACTGGGCATACTTGGGGATCAGGCCGTCGCGGACGAACATCGACTCGCGGTCCATGGTCAGGGCTTCCAGGTCGCGGTGAGCGGCCAGGAGAATGGTGCCGCCGGGGGTTTCATAGACGCCGCGGGACTTCATGCCGACGAAGCGGTTTTCCACGATGTCGACGCGGCCGACGCCGTTGCGGCCGCCGAGGAGATTGAGCAGGCGCATGATGCCATACGGCGTGAACAGCGCGTAGCCGTCGACCTGGCCGACGGACTTGATGTCGCCGAGTTCGGCGACGAGAGCATCGAGGTCATCGTGCTTGAGGCCGATCGCGTTGCCCTTGTCGAAAAGGATTTCGACGTATTCCGGGACGTCCGGAGCGTCTTCAGGAGCCACGGAGAGCACATACATTTCGCGGTCGGCCGGGGTGGTGGCGTCGTACCACGGGTCTTCCAGCATGCCGGCTTCGAAGGAAATGTGCAGGAGATTGCGGTCCATCGAGTAGGGCTTCTTCATGGAAGCCTTCACGGGGATCTTATGCTCTTCCGCAAAGGCGATCATTTCGGCGCGGCCGGGGAACTGCTGGCGGAAGGAGGCGTCGCGCCATGGAGCGATGCACTTCACGTTCGGGGCCAGCGAGGCGGCGGAGAGTTCGAAGCGGACCTGGTCGTTGCCCTTGCCGGTGGCGCCGTGGGCGATGGCGTCGGCGCCTTCCGCCAGGGCCACGTCGAGCATGCCCTTGGCGATACACGGGCGGGCGATCGAGGTGCCAAGCAGGTAGCGGCCTTCATAGATCGCGCCGGCCTGGATCATCGGGAAGATGAAATTGGCGGCGAAGTCCTCCTTCAGGTCACCGATGAAGCACTTGGAAGCGCCGGTGGTGAGGGCTTTCTCCTCCAGACCGTCGAGCTCGTCGCCCTGGCCGACGTCGGCGCAATAGGCGATGATCTCGGCATTGTACTTCTCCTTGAGCCAGAGAAGCAGAACGGACGTATCAAGGCCCCCGGAGTATGCGACGACGATTTTCATGGCGGCGGGAAGACAACACGGCGCGCCGGGAGTGGCAAGTAGGGAGTGAAATGCGGATTCGCCCTTGCTGGCCAGGCGTGCCGCGGGGCTAGCTGGGGTGTGCCGCCGTGTGTCCTTGCCGCGCTCCTCTCTCATTCCGCTGCCGGCGGGCACGCCGCCTACGCCCTCGGGCTGCTGGCGGCCTTCTGCATCGGGATGTCGAAATCCGGATTCAGCGGCATTTCCCTGATCTCGGTTTTCCTTTTCGCCGATCTCTATGGCGCGAAGGCCTCAGTGGGACTGGCCCTGCCGCTGCTGATTGTGGCGGACCTGACGGTTTACCCGACCTTTCACAAGCACGGCAGCTGGGCGCCGGTGTGGAAAATGTTGCCGGCGGTGCTGGTCGGCCTGGGGCTCGGCTGGTGGCTGCTGAACGCGATCCCGGAGCATTTGGCGCGAAAATCGATCGGCGG
>JAQGPE010000591.1 GCA_028293225.1 Akkermansiaceae bacterium
CGGCGAAAGCGAATACGCTTTGGCCGTTTGAGCCGGTAAAGCCATTCCTGGCGGCGATGTAGTTCTGCACTGCCGTGAAGTCGTAGGGCGCGCCGCTGTAATTCGGACTGCCGAGAAGGCCGACGCGCGAGACGCCTTCCTGCTCTACAGTGATACCGGCGACGAGCGCACCGCTGGAATTGGCTCCAATATCGGTGTGGTTGGCGAGCGCTCCGGCACCGCCGATGGTCAGGCCCGATTTATTGTTATCGCCACCGGCACCGGTGAGCGAGCCGGTCTGGACATAGATGCCGGTGAACGAATTCACCTGGTCAAGGGTATCGATGGTGTTGCCCTGGATGACCGCGGACATCTGTCCCGCAGCGCCGTTTTTGAGGAGAAGGTCAATCGCGCCCCGGCCGGCGACTACGCCGGATACATGGTTGTTGGTGATAGTTGTGCCCGAGAAGCCCGCGCCGTCATGATATACCGCGATGCCTTCGCCTTGCGTCGAACCGCTGGCGGCAACGCCCTGCGTGCCGATGACGTTGCCATCGATGGTGCCAATCAACGAAGCTCCGGTGCCCGTGCCCTTGCTAATAGCCAGCACCGCACCGTGCGAACCCTTCATCGTGTTGTGCGAGATATTGTAAGTGAGCGTGATGTTGTTCGACGGCCCACCGCCGCCGATCGTCACCCCTCCGCCGCCGCTGACGATGTTCGCATTGGAATTTGTCAGCGTGTTGCCCAGAGCATTGGTAGCACCGCCAAAGACGAGATCGGACGTGACCGTGCCGAGCAGGTTGAGTTGAAACAGATCGCCGCGCGCGGCATTCATTGTCGAACTCTGGACCGTCGCGTTGAAAGTCCCGCCCGTGGCCTGAAACGCCAGGGCGTCATTCCCGCTGGTATTCGACATGGTAAATGTGCATCCCGTGATCGTGAGCCGGTTCAGCGTTTCACCGTTGTTAAAGACGTGGAAGACGTCGTAGGCCGCGCCGGTGAACGTCGAATTTGACACCGTCGCGGAGCCGCTCAGACCGGTGAAATACACATCTCCCTCGCCGATGCCTCCCTGCAAGGTGCCGTTGGTTCCATTAATGATGGAGTTGGTCAGAGTGAAGCCGGTCACAGCCGAACCGAAGATGCCGTAGTTGGCGAAGTCATTGAGTTGCATCCGGTCGAACGACGGACTGTTGGTGCTGTTGAGATAAATACCGATGCCGCTGGTCGTGCTGCCATCCGTACCGGTCTTGTGCTGGATCGTCCCGCCACTCGCCGCCGTGCCCGTGCCGGTGACGGTGAGGTGCCCGGCGTTGCCAGTGGTATTGAGGCTGATGCCCACGCCTGCGCTGCCCGCAGCACTGCCTGCGGAGATGCTTTTGAATGTCAGATTTGCCGCGCCAATGCCCACGTTGGCTACAATGAGTGCCGTTCCATTTGTTGAAGTTAGGTCGTTATCCGCGCCGGTCGCCGTCACGGCGCCACTGGTTGTCAGATTCAGCGCCGTGCCACCCGTTACCGTCACATCGAAATCGGAAAGCGTCAGGGTGCCCACCGCGCTGCCGGAGATGCCATTGCCCGCGGTATTGGTGAAATTGATCCCCCTCACCGTGTTGTTGGTGGAGAGCGTCAGGAGCGTGCCCGCATTGTGCGAAAACACCGGACGCGTCCCGCCCGCCGCGATCGCCAACCCGCCCACCGTCAACCCCGCCGGCTCGCCGATGAGCCGCTGCCCGGCTTCCAGCGTAAAAGCCCCGCTATAGTTACCGGAATAAACGAAAATATAATCATCCGCCTCATCCGGATCAGTCGCGGCCACATTGAGCGTGGAGAGATTTTGCAGCGGAGCATTCGAACGGCCCGTGCCGCCCCCCGCAGCGCTGTCATCCACATACCACACCACTTCGCTAACGGTGATAGTCACCGTCGCCGTGTTGGTCAGCGCCCCAAAACCCTCCGAGCCGTCATCGGTGATCGTATAGGTAAATGTATCCGTCCCTTCAAAACCCGCCGGAGGCAAATAACTGAACGAACCCGCGTCCGCCCCCGTCGTCACCATCGCCACCGTCCCGCCCTGCGCGCTCGTCGCCTGAAACGAGGAAATGGCAAAAGTGTCGCCCAGAAACTCCATGTCATTCGCCGTCACCTTCGTCGCACTCGACGTGGCCGGCCCCGCCATCGCCGCCGGATTCCCCACCCGAAGCTGGGTATTCCCCACCGCCGCATACGCATCATCGAACGCCAGCGGCGAGACATTCACCGAAGCCGCCACCAGCGTGGTATTCGCTGGCGTCGGATCAGTGAGGGTCACGCCCAGGGCATCCGTAGCCCCCGCCGCATTGGAAATCTGGATGGTGTAGTCGATGTTATTCCCGGCGACCTTCCGCGTGGCGGCGGCGGTGGCATCATCCTTGGTGGAGGTGATGGAGGGGGCGGCTAGGACCCCGGAGGTGAGGGTCAACGCCAGGGTGAGTGACAGAGACAGCAAGGCCAACGGGCCCGAAACGGGCCGGAGCAGGGTTTTCATAGGTCGGAAGGCTGGGAGGAGGATAGCGGGAACCGAGCGTTCGCCTCATATCTGGTTTATCTGAAAAAGCAATTATTTAAAGGTCCGGGAGGCTGTAACGCTTTTGTGCAGAGGGCCGCGGGCGCATTTGGGGAGGCCACTACGACTGTACCGGCGATACATGCCACCCACAATTGCCAGCGTTAGGTGTCATACCCCCGAAACGCTGCAAATTCTTTTGAAGACCCCTAATGGGTATCAATGCGAACCGGCTTCCCCTGTTCGCGTAATGGGCAGCCGACGCCATCGTGCTAGCAATAGCAAACGATGCCTCTTCTCACCGCTGCTCAGACCGAGAGCATTCCCTCCCATCAACCGCGCGATCCGGAGCCTGGCGCCGGCGGTCCGGGCTTAGAGGAATGCGGGGAGTTGGCGACGGCCATGATTCATTGCGGCGCATCCGGGCTTTGGGACAGAGGACATCGAATCGCGCGAATCCTTTTCCCCGCGGGACTCCAGTATCGCCCGGCGATCGCCCGATGCTACTGGGAAATGGCGTGCTTTCAGGATGCGGGTGGCGTAGCAGGAGGCGCCAGAGCCGCGGCGAGGCTGGCACTGGCGATCGATCTCCGGATCGAACCGGAGATTGAGAAACACCCCAGCCTGCACCGCATCCTGATCTATCCGAGTTGCACCTGATACCCGGCGCGCGTGATGAAAAATCCTGCCGGCCTGTTTGCTCATAGGTGCCGGTTCGATCACCGGGGTTTTTCCCAGCGCGACATAGCACCGCTCCTCAATGCTTGCTCCGGCGGACGCGGAAGAGCTCCAGTGCATCCAGCCGCAGGGTCGCCAGGCGATCGGCTTCGGCGGCGGAGTGGGTGATGTGCAGAAAGGTTGTGCCGGTTTCCTGCTGAATCTGCTCCAGCAGCGAGCACATCGCGCCACGGGAGGTTTCATCCAGCGCGGAAAGCGGCTCGTCCAGCAGCATGACCGCCGGGCGGAAAGCCAGGGCACGGCCGAGAGCGATGCGCTGACGCTCGCCGCCGCTCAGGTCGCGGACCTCGCGCCCGAGCAGATGACCGATCTCTAACAGATCAGACAGTTCGTCGATGCGCTGCTTCACCGCCGCGTCCGATGAACGCCGGATCCGCAGGGAAAATTCCAGATTGGCCCGCACGCCGAGCCCGGTGAACAGCGCTCCGTCCTGCGGCACGTAGCCGATCTGGCGCTCGGCTGCCGGCAAAAGAGTGACGTCGCGATCTCCCACATGGATCTGGCCGGAGCGGGGCTTCACCAGACCGGCGATGCACTCCAGCACCGAGGTCTTGCCACCGCCGGCCGGCCCCATGAGCACGGCATACGCTCCCGCCCGCACGTCAAAACCCGCGCACTCCAGGTGAAACCCGCCGCGGTCCAGGACGAGTTGGCTGATCGAGATCATCGGGACGAAGAGGGGCCGGACTCCACACGGGCGTTCATCCAGCGCAGCAGCACCAGCACTGCCGCCGCGGCGACCAGCAGCAGCATGGAAACCGCCGCCGCGGTGGCGAGATTACCGGTGCTGAGTTCCAGGAAAACCGTGGTCGGCAACACCTCGGTTTTCATCCGCGTCACTCCGGCGAAAACCAGGATCGGGCCGAACTCGCCCAGCCCGCGGGCCCAGGCCACTGCCGCCGCGTGCAGCATCCCGCGCCGCGCCGCCGGCATGACCACACGGAAGAACACCTGCGCATCCGAAGCGCCCAGCGTTCGCGCGACCTGCTCCTGGCGCACCGGCATTTCATCGAAGGTCGCCCGCAGCGAGCGCAGCGCAAAGGCGCACGCCACCGTGAACTGAGCCAGCACGACCCCGGCGATCGTGTAGGTGAAGCGCCAGCCGAGCGTATCCTCCATCCAACGGCCCGGCAGCGTCTGGAACATCAACAGCAGACCGAGCCCGACGACCAGCGGCGGCATGACGATCGGCAGGTCGAGCAGGATTTCCAGCAGCGCCTTCCCGCGAAACCGGCAGCGCGACAGCACGTAGGCCGCCGGGGTAGCCACCGCCAGCGACAGCAGCGTGGAAAGACCGCAGCTCACCACGCTCATCATCACCGCGTGGCGGATTTCCCGCGAAGCCAGCGCCCGGGAAAAGACCCCCGGCGAAGTCCATGCTCCGGTGGCGAGCAGGATCGCTGCGAGCAGCGCCGCGTAAAGGAGCAACAGCCCGGCCGAGGCCGACCAGAAGGACAGCGAGCCGCCGGCCACACGCCGCGGCTCGAAGCCCTCTGCTGGAACGGGATCGCTCATCAAAGAAAAGGAGTGCGCCCTAGTGAGCCGGTTGGGCCGCCGGGGTGAAGTGATGCTTGAGGAAGACCGGTGCGCCATGCTCGGCGGAGGCGATCCATTTCGCAAAGCGCAGCGAGTCATCCGCCGCGGCCGAACATTTCAGCACCACCGCCGGGACATTCGCCTCATGACCTGCCAGCTCCGGACACGGCAGAGTGTCCAGATCGCCCGTCTCCGCGACCATCTGATCCCACAGGAAAGTGGCATCCAGGGCGCCGGCCTTCAGATCGACCGCGAGTTCCGCCACCGTGGTCTTCGTCACGTCGCTGACGGCTTCCAGCGCTTCCCACTCGCCACGCTCCTTGGCAACCGCCTGCACCACCGCGCCGATCGCCGCCAGGTCGGGATTGCACAGACCGACCTTCAGCTCGCGCCGGTACAGGACATCCGCCCAGCCTTTCACGGCCTTCGGATTGCCCTTCGCGACCGCCAGCACCGGCTTCATGATCGCCAGGTCCATGACTTCGCCCGCCAGGTTCTTTTCCTTGGCTTTGGCGATGTAGCCGCCGTCCGCGGGCAGGTAGAGATCGCCGTGCCCCGTGGTGGCGATGGTCGCCAGCAGGGTGCCGCTGCCGCCGAACTGGAGATTGATCTTCGTGCCGTATTCCTGCTCGTACTCGCGGGCCAGCTCCTCCAGCGGGCTTCTCAGCGACACTGCGCAAAAGACCTGCAGCTCCTTCCCGGCCCCGGCCGAAGGACCGGGCGCGGTGGTCCTAGGCCCCCAAGTACGCAGGAGACCGTAGACCAGCAGCGCGGCGGCGAGGACGGCCGCCGCCAGCCATTTGAAAGTCGCATTCGTCATCGGTGACCCCCAGCAAAGCCCATACCAAAGAGAAAGGCCAGCCCGCGCGGATCATGAAGCGCCGTCATCATGATCATGAAGCTTTTCATGAATTTCCGTCCGCGGAAAATGGCCGGTGGCTTGTGCCATGCTCTGATCGCTCAAACCTCTCCCGCGACGCCAAAAATGAAATTGAGCGACCTGAAATCCTCCGGCCACTGGCCGACCCTTCTCACCGCCTTCCTCTACTTTGATTTCTCTTTCATGGTCTGGACGCTGCTCGGCGCCCTCGGCCCCCAGATCGCGGAGTCGCTGCATCTCGATGCCGGCCAGAAGGGCATGATGGTCGCGGTGCCGATCCTCGGCGGCGCCATCCTGCGCCTGGTGCTTGGCGTGCTTTCCGACCGGATCGGCGCCAAGACCACCGGCATCATCGCCCAGATCGTGGTGATGGCCGCGCTGGCCGCCGGGTGGGTTTTCGGACTGAAGGATTTCCATGCCACGCTCGTGTTCGGTTTCGTGCTCGGTATCGCCGGAGCCTCGTTTGCGGTGGCGCTGCCGCAAGCGGGGCGATGGTACCCGGCGAACATGCAGGGCGTGGTGCTGGGCCTGGCGGGAGCGGGCAATGTCGGCGTGGTGATCGACAGCCTGGTTGGCCCGCGGCTCGCCGCCGCCTATGGCTGGCAGGCCGTGTTCGGTTTCGCTCTGATCCCCGCGGTCCTGACTTTCGCCGCCTATGCGATCTTTTCGAAGGAAGCGCCCGGGGTGATCGTGAAGAAGAAATTCTCCGACTACCTGCGGCTGCTGAAAGAGCAGGACGCCCACTGGTTCTGCTTCTACTATACGGTCTCCTTCGGCGGCTTCGTGGGCCTGGCCAGCTACTACGGCCTCTACTTCCGCTCGGAGTTCGGCCTGTCCGCGGTGAAAGCCGGTGATTTCGCCGCGCTCTGCACCTTCGCCGGGGCGCTTTCCCGGCCGATCGGCGGGGCCATCTCCGATCGGGTCGGCGGCATCCGCTCCATGCTGGTGATGTTCGCCACCGCCGCCGCCCTGCTGCTGGTCGCCGCCAATGTGCACCTCTTCGGCCTGAACGTGGTGCTCTTCGTCTGCGTCAGTGCGGTGCTCGGCATGTGCAATGGGGCGATCTTCCAACTGCTTCCGCAGCGCTTTGCCAAGGACATGGGCGTCATGACCGGCCTGGTCGGCTGCGGCGGCGGCATGGGCGGCTTCTACCTGGCCAGTTCGCTGGGCATGGCCAAGCAGACCTTCGGCTCCTGTGCGCCGGGTTTCTTCGCCTTCGCCGCACTCTGCCTGATCGCCGTGTCCGGGCTGGCCATGGTGAAAGGCCGCTGGCGGAAGACCTGGGGCGCCAGCGCCGAGGCGAGGATTTAACCGTCCTCACCCCTCCCCTCGTTTCCCATGCCTCCCATCGTCGACCTGACCGCACCCGCCATCAGCGGAGCGGCGCCTGAACCGGAACTGCGGACCCTGATCGACGATCTCCTTTCCGAGCAGAAGAAGCCGCTGCAGACGCCGGTCGCCCGTTTCTCCGACTACCACGACCGCGAGCCCGATCTCAAGGCGCACTACCGCAATCTCATCCCGCTGTCTCTACCGGGCGAAGGCGAGCAGTATGCCTTCGAGGTCTCACTGGACCGCTGCACCGCCTGCAAGTCCTGCGTGGCGGCCTGTCATTCGCTCAATGGCCTGGACGACGACGAGGCGTGGCGCGACATCGGCACCCTGGTCGGAGGCCGCGCCGAGCCGAAGTGGAAGCAGACCGTCACCACCGCCTGCCACCATTGCGCCGAGCCCGGCTGCCTGTCCGGCTGCCCGGTCGGCGCCTACGAGAAAGATCGTACCACCGGCGTGGTCCGCCACCTGGACGACCAGTGCATCGGCTGCTCCTACTGCCTGCTGAAGTGCCCCTACGATGTCCCGAAGTACTCGAAGAAACGGGGCATCGTCCGGAAATGCGACATGTGCCACGGCCGTCTGGCCGCCGGGGAAGCGCCCGCCTGTGTCCAGGCCTGCCCGACCGGCGCGATCCGCATCGTCAACCGCAAGGTCTCGAAGATCGTCTTGGAAGGCCTCAGCGGCGTGGGATTTCTAACCGGCGCGCCGACTCCCGCCACGACCCTGCCCGCCACCCGCTACGTCGGCCGTGAGGTGCCCGTCACCGCGCACGCCGCCGACCAGGAATCGCTGGCGCTGCAGCACACCCATCTGCCGCTGGTGCTGATGCTGACCCTGACCCAGGCCGGTCTCGGGCTGCTGATCGCTGCGGCCTTCCTCAAATCGACACCGGTCGCCCTTGCCGGAGCGGGCGTGTTCTTCGCCGGGATGGCGGCCTCGGTCCTGCACCTGGGCCGGCCGCTCGGAGCGTGGCGCTTTTTCCTGGGACTGCGAACCAGTTGGCTGTCGCGGGAAATCCTGGCTTTTTCGATGGTCGCGCCGCTGGCCATGCTGATCCCGGCCGCGCCTTTTCTGACGCGTTTCATTCCAATCCAATTGGCCGCGCTGGCGGACAAATTTCTGGCCACACTGCCGCCGGCGCTGGCCGTTCTGTCACTCGTCGCGGTCTTCACCTCGGTGATGATCTACGTCGACACCCACCGGACCACCTGGCGCTTTTCGATCACCGCCAAGCGCTTCTTCGGAACGCTGATCGTCTTCGCCGGGCTCGGGCTCACCATCGCCCTGCCGACTGCCATCACGGCCGTGATCGCCGCTGCGGCCATCCTTCTCAAGCTGGCCACGGAAGCCCGCTTCCTGCGCGACCACCAGGACCCGGATGCGGAATGGACGCCGGACCACCACACCGCGCGGCTGATGCGGCTGCGCTCGATGACCGCCTTCACGAACGGCCGCTTCGCGGCGGCGCTGGGCGCGGTCGCCACCGTGGGCTACAACCCTTGGCTGGCAGCAGCTCTGATGCTGCTGGCCGAACTGCTGGAGCGCGCCATCTTCTTCCGCACCGTGCATGCGCCGAAGATGCCGGGCAGTCCCGGCAGGTGCGGAAGCCACTGACCTTTTCCTGTGATTCCCCTCAAACAACATCACGGTCCGCTGACCGCCGAACTCCTCCGCGAGCCCGGCCGCTTCGGGCTCGGCCAGTTGCCCGCCGGGGCCGTGCCGGATGCCGTGACGACCTCCATCTGCGGCTACTGCTCAACCGGTTGCCGCCTGCAGATCCACCTCCAGAGCGGCCGCGCCGTGGGACTGACTCCGGAGCCCGGCTATCCCGTCAACCGCGGCACCGCCTGCCCGAAAGGATGGGAGGCGCTCACCGTGCTGGATTCCCCGGATCGCGCCACCACGCCCCTGCTCCGCGGCAGCGATGGCGTGCAGCGCCCGGCCGGCTGGAGCGAAGCGATCACCACCATGGTGCAGCGCTTCAAGGCCATCCAGCAGCAGCATGGTGCGGAAAGCATCGCCTACCTCTCCACCGGCCAGATCCCCTGTGAGGAAATGGCCTTTCTCGGCATGCTGGCGAAGTCCGGCATGGGCATGAAGCATGGCGATGGCAACACGCGCCAGTGCATGGCCACCGCCGTGGTCGCCTACAAGCAGTCCTTCGGCTTCGACGCGCCGCCCTACACCTACGCCGATTTCGAAGAATCGGATGTCCTGGTTTTCGTCGGCGCCAACCCGGCGATCGCCCACCCGATCCTCTGGCAGCGGGTGCTTTCCAACCGGCGCTCGCCCGAGATCGTGGTGCTCGACCCGCGCACGACCGAGACCGCCCAGACCGCGACCCGCCACCTGGCGATCAAGCCGAAGTCCGACCTGCGGCTGCTCTACACCATCGCCCACTGCATCGTCCGCGACCAGCGCATCGACCAGGCTTTTCTCGACGCCCACACCACCGGCTTTGCCGGGTTCGCGGAGTTTCTCGCCGCCTTCAGTCCGGAGGAAATGGCAGCGCAGACCGGCATTGAAGCCGCGGTCATCGAGGACCTGGCGCGCCTCGTTTCCGATCCCGCCAAGCGCGTCTCCTGGTGGTGGACCATGGGCGTGAACCAGTCCTACGAGGGAACCCGTACCGCCCAGGCCATGATCAATCTGGCGCTGATGACCGGGAACATCGGCAAGCCCGGCACCGGCGCGAACTCCATCACCGGCCAGTGCAATGCGATGGGCTCGCGGTTGTTCTCGAACACCACGAATCTCCTCGGCGGCCACGATTTCGGCAACTCGGCCCACCGCGCAAAAATCTCACTGCTCACCGGCGTGCCGGAGGCCGCCATCCAGCACGAGGCCGGCTGGGCCTATGACCGGATCCTGGAAGGCATCGACCGCGGCGAAATCCGCGGTCTGTGGGTGATCGCGACGAACCCGAACCACTCGTGGATCGACCGCGGCCATTTCCAGGAGCTGCGCAAGAAGCTCGATTTCCTGGTGGTGCAGGACATGTACTCCACCACCGAGACCGCCCAGCTCGCCGACCTGGTGCTGCCCGCCGCGGCCTGGGGCGAAAAAGAGGGCACCTTCATC
>JAQGPE010000607.1 GCA_028293225.1 Akkermansiaceae bacterium
ATTTTCCCAATGTCCAAGCACAACAGTCTTAAGGCCGCCGGCACCGCCGCGGGCAAGCGCTCGGTGATGAAGCGTTTTGAACGCGTCAAAGTCCTTAAAGAGCGCGGCCTGTGGAAAGAAGGCCGCAGCCCACTCGGCCTGCCAAAGACCAAGGGCGAGAGTTGATTCTCTCTCCGTGGATTTTACGCAACTTCGCGCAGATCCCGCAAGGGTCTGCGCATTTTGCGTTTCATGACCCGGCTCTCTCCGCTCTGCTATCCCTCTCTCTACGACCATGTCCGCCGAAGGAACACGCCTGAATAAATTCCTCGCCTCTTGCGGGATCGGCTCTCGCCGCGCCTGCGATGCCCTCGTGCAGGGCGGCACGGTCGAAATCAACGGCAAGGTCTGCCTGAACCCGGCTGAAAGAGTCGGGCCGGACGACCACGTCAAGGTCGAGGGCAAGCGCATGGCGCCGAAGGAGACCGGCGTGATCGCCTTTCACAAGCCGCGCGGCCTGGTGTGTTCGCACGATGACGAGTACGGCCGCGACACGATCTACCACGCGCTGCCGCATTCGCTCTATCACTTCAACCACGTCGGCCGGCTCGACCGTGACTCGGAAGGCCTGCTGATCCTGACCAACGACGGCGCCATCTCCCAGGCGATGATGCACCCGTCGAAGGCGGTGGAGAAAGAATACATCGTCACGGTGAACCAGCCGGTTCTGCCGGAGCACCTCGACCTGTTCATTTCCGGCATCTATGTCGAAAAGGAGCGCCTGAAGGCAAAGGACATGGAGCGTCTGTCCGCTCGCCGTCTGCGGATCATCCTCGATACCGGCCAGAAGCGCCAGATCCGCATGATGTGCCAGGCCCTGGGCTACAAGGTGCTGAAGCTGATCCGCATCCGCATCGGCTCCTTCGAGCTCACCGACATCCCGATGGGCAAGTACCGCCCACTGGACTCCAACGAGATCGCCCTGCTAACGGTCAATCCGAAGCGCAAGGTGCTGCGCCGGACCGCCACCAAAAACGTAGCCAAGAAGGCGGCGAAGAAGACCACCACCAAGCGCGGACTGGGCACCGGGCCAAAGCGCGGCGGACTCTTTCCGGTTGGCGGCGGCCGCCTGATGGCCGGGCCGAAGACGCCACGGAAGCCGTCCCGCAAGACGGCTGACACCAGCCGTCCGCCCTCGAAGAAGATGGCGGCCAAAAAGTCTGTCAAGCGGGCCCCGAAGCGCAAATTTTGAATCGCCCCAGGCGACGCCTGTCTCTTAGGTATCCTTAGTCCGCCGATTCTGACCCTGTCCGGCGGGAACCCAAGGTATCCATGAGCAGCAAGATCGAAAGCCACCTGGTCGAGGACCGGGTTTTCAAGCCTTCCAAAGAAGTTTCCGCCAAAACCCGGATCTCGAGCATGGCGCAATACAAGCGCCTGTGGCAGGAATCGATCGACAAGCCGGAGACCTTTTGGGCGCGTGAGGCAAAGGATCTGCAGTGGCGTGAGAAGTGGACCAAGGTGCTGGACTGGAAAGCTCCGGACGCGAAGTGGTTCACCGGCGGCAAGCTGAACGTCTGCGAGAACTGCGTCGACCGGCACGCGACCGGCGCCCGCAAGAACAAGGCGGCGATCATTTTCGAAGGCGAGCCCGGCGACAAGCGGGTCATCACCTATGGCGAGTTGCAGCGCGAGGTCAGCCGCTTCGCCAACGTGCTCGTCGCGAAAGGCGTGAAGGCCAAGGACCGCGTGCTCATTTACATGCCGATGATCCCGGAAGCGGCGATCTCGATGCTGGCCTGCGCGCGCCTGGGGGCGGTGCACTCGGTGGTCTTCGGCGGCTTTTCATCGGAGTCGATCGTCGACCGCCTGGAGGACTCCGGCGCAACCCATGTGGTGACCGCCGACGGCGGCTGGCGGCGCGGCAAGATCGTCCCGCTGAAGGAGAACGTCGACGAAGCGCTGCTGAAGTGCCCGGCGGTGAAGTCGGTGATCGTCTACAAGCGCACCGGCCAGGAAATCGCGATGAAGGAAGGCCGCGACACCTGGTGGCACGACGAGACGGCCAAGGTCTCCGCGAAGCACCAGGCCAAGGCCTTCGACAGCGAGCATCCTCTTTTCATTCTCTACACCTCCGGTTCCACCGGTAAGCCGAAGGGTATCCTGCATACCTCCGGCGGCTACCTGACAGGCACCTATACGACCTGCAAATACGTCTTCGACATGCAGGATGACGATGTCTACTGGTGCACTGCGGACGTCGGCTGGATCACCGGGCACAGCTACATCGTCTACGGCCCGCTCGCCATGGGGGTGACCCAGGTGATGTATGAGGGTGCGCCGAACCAGCCGGACTTCGGCCGCTTCTGGAAGATCATCGAGGACAACGGCGTGACGATTTTCTACACCGCGCCGACGGCGATCCGCGCCTTCATCAAGGCGGGCGATGAGTTCCCGGCTCAGCACGACCTTTCCTCTCTGCGGATCCTCGGTTCGGTCGGCGAGCCGATCAACCCGGAGGCCTGGATGTGGTATCACGAGAAGATCGGCGGCGGCCGCTGCCCGATCGTGGATACCTGGTGGCAGACAGAGACCGGCGCGATCATGATCACGCCCCTGCCCGGCTGCACCCCGACCAAGCCCGGCACCGCGACGCTGCCGTTTTTCGGTGTCGATGCCGCGATCCTCGATGAATCGGGCAACGAGTGCAAAGCCAACGAAGGCGGCCGGTTGGTAATCCGCAAGCCGTGGCCG
>JAQGPE010000633.1 GCA_028293225.1 Akkermansiaceae bacterium
CGCAGTGACGGTCCCGGCGTCCGTCGGCAGCGTGGGAGCGGAGGCTTTCTACTATGCTTCTGGTATCACGGATCTGGTGATTCCGGAGGGAATCACGGCGATCGGGGCGTGGGCGGTGGCCGGGTGCACGGGCCTGGCGGAAGTGACGCTGCCTGCGAGTCTGACCAGTCTGGGGGTGGATGCATTTTACGGCAGTGCTCTGAACTGGGCGCTTTTCAATGGCAATGCGCCGGCGGTGGGAACCGCGGTGTTTGACGCCGAGGCGAGCGGTTTCACGGTCTACTTTTATCCGGCCAAGACCGGCTTCACCACGCCGACCTGGCAGGGCTATGCCGCGGTGTCACTGGAAGCACCGGCATCGATTGTCACCTGGCTCACCGGCAATGGCTTCAGTCCCGGGACCGGCTTGCTCTCCGATCCGAATGGCGACGGGGTGAACCTGCTGCTGGCCTATGGCCTGGGGCTGGATCCGAACCAGGATTTGTCGGGCAGCCTGCCGCAGCCGGTGCTGGCGGGGGATAGCCTGAGCCTGACCTTTCAGGGCGACAGCGAGGGAGTGACCTATGGGGTCGAAGTGAGCGATGACCTCACGACGTGGACCACCACGGGAGTCACGCTTTCCGAGCCGGATCCCGATGGGATGCGCACCGCGGCCCTGCCGGCGGAAACGGGTGGAGCTGCGCGTTTCATGCGGCTGGTGGTGGGGTATTGAGGGACGTCGACCCTCCGGTGGCTGAGACCGGAGGGCTTCCTTCAACCTGCCAAGCGCTCCGGTTCCCAGACCCGATTGCGGATGCGGGTCCAGTATTCTTCCGCGACATCGGGATCGATCACGACTGGCACCCGCTCACCATACAGGCGGTCGGCGCCGTCCTTCCGTGGGCCGGAGATCCAATACGGTTCCCCGGTGGCTTCGTCGAAGTAGTTGGCCTTGAATCCGCTGCCTTTGAGCGATTGAAAAGTTTTGCCCTGATAGTAGAGGGTGCTGCGGGTGCGGGAGAAAGTGACTCGTCCGATCCGGGCAGCGCCCCCGGCCAGAGTCGACTTCTTCTCCAGGTACATGATGCGACCGGCCATGGTTGGAATCTCCCCCGGGCCTCTCTTTCCGTCAACGCTGTGGCCTCCGCAGGAAATAAAAAACGCCGCCTGGCGAACCGGGCGGCGTTTTTAGAATTGGATGAACTCTTACGAGGTCGATCAGGCTGCGGCGGCCGCCGTCTTCTTTTCGAGGGCGGACTTGGCCTGGGCGACGATCGCGGAGAACGCGGCGGCGTCCCGGACAGCAAGGTCCGCGAGGATCTTGCGGTCGGCTTCGATACCGGCGGCCTTGAGGCCTTCGATGAAGCGGGAGTAGGTCAGGTTCTCATTGCGGGTCGCGGCGCTGATGCGGGCGATCCAGAGGGCGCGGAATTGTCCCTTCCGCTTTTTACGGTCGCGATATTCGTAGGTCATCGCCTTCCGAACCGCATCCTTGGCGTAGCGGAAAAGCTTCGAGCGGAATCCGCGGAAGCCTTTCGCACGCAAAAGGACACGCTTACGGCGGGCACGTGAGGCCGGGCTGTTGGTTGCGCGTGGCATGGTGTCTTGTCAGATCGGACGGGCCGTTGGTTATACTTTCCTCCTACAGTCTCGCTCGTCCGGCGGTATCCTTGCGGATCAGGCTGTAATGAAGGCCACCCGAGGCGCGGGTGGAGGCGCAGTTGTCGTCAGCGGGAGAACGGAAGGTTCTCTCTAACGTTTCTAAGGTCAGCATCGGAGACGAGACCCGCCTTGCTAAGGGCGCGCTTGCGTTTCCGATTCTTGCATTGAAGCAAGTGCCGTGCACCTTGTTTCCGGCGCAGGATCTTTCCAGTTCCTGTGACCTTGAAGCGTTTGGCGACAGCCTTCCGGGTCTTTGCTTTTCCTGAGACTCGTGGCATGGGGCGGCGAAACTAGGAACTCACCGGGGCTTGGCAAGGCAAAAGTAGCCCGTTTTCCGGGAAGATTTTAGCCGATTGGGGCAGGTTGATGGTCAGAAAAGGTGGAATTTTAAGGATTTGCTGGTGTTCACTTGAAAGCTTCCGGGAAACCGGGAAGCTGCGGCCGTGGATCCGGTCACGCATGCGGCCCTCGGGGCGATCACGGGCGAGCTGCTGCTCGGGCGGCAGCTGGGGAAGCGCGCCCTGGCGTGGGGCGCCCTGTTCGGGATGCTGCCGGATATTGATGCGGTTTTTGCGCTGCTGCTGGACACGGCGCATGGGCTGGCGTTGCACCGGGGGTTCTTTCACTCGCTGTTTTTCATCGCGCTGCTGGCGGTGGGGTTGGCCAGGCCGCTGGCGAAACGCTGGGCGAAGGAGGGCGTCACGCCGTTGCGGGCGGGGGGAATGATCGCGCTGGCGATGGGCTCGCACCTGCTGGTCGATCTTTTTTCGGTCTACGGCGCGCAGCCGTTCGAGCCCTTCAGCGGGCTGCGGGTGTCGTTCGACAATCTGTTCATCATCGATGTGGTCTTTACGATCCCGCTGCTGGTGGCGGTGGGGATCGCGCTGTGCAAGAAGCCGGTGAAGCCGCCGGTCAAGAAACCGCGCAGCCGCAAGAAGGTTCCGCCGCCGCCGGTGCCGATGGCGAAGTACCCGTGGTGGTGCCTGGGGATCAGCTGCGCGTATGTGGGGTTGAGCTTCTGGGCGAAGAGCGTGGCCGCGGCGGATTTCGAGCACGATCTGGCGCGGCGCGGGGTGACCTGGAAGCAGCGGATGGAGTCGCCGACGCCGCTGAACATCTTCTTCTGGCGCGGGCTGGTGGAGCGGGATGGGGAGATCTGGCTGGGCTACCGCTCGATCTTCGATGCGAAGACCACGCCGGTGAGCTGGACGATCATCCCGAAGGGGGAGGAGCTGGCGAAGCCTTTCGAAGAAGAGCGGGAAGTGAAGACCGTCGAGTGGTTTTCAAAAGGCTGGTGGATCGCCCGGCCGGCGGCGGACGGACTGTGGATGGCGGACCTGCGCTTTGAGGAAATGCGCGACTGGGACAAGCGCGGGGTGGCACTGCGGCCGGAGTTCGCGTGGACCTTCGGCCCTGCCAAGGAAGGCAACCGGCTGCGCCGTCATGAGCGGGGACCGATGGATGCCGGTGAGACCGCGCGACGGATGGGGCGGCGGATCGCGGGGGAGACGACGGCGTGGGATGGGAATCCGCGGTTGGTGGGGCCTTTCCTGGCGATCCAGGAATATCTGAGTTTGAAGGAGGCGCCGTGAAGAGGTCCGGGGGAGGTGGGAAATGCGCAACTCCGCACTTGATGCCGCCCGCTTCCTTCCGGATGATCGGTGCGTCGCAGCGAAGGCACGAGTAGCTCAGCGGTAGAGCAACCCGCTTACACCGGGTCGGTCGGCGGTTCGATCCCGTCCTCGTGTACCACTTTTCCGGCGCTCGTTTTGAGTTCCGGGTGGCTTTTGCCACATGGGCTGAGGGGCCAATTGAGATTTCTGCATTTCTTGCTTGCGATAATGTTGTATATGCACCATAGATTCTCCCAGATGAACGCCGACCTGCCACCCGAGCCTGTCCACGATGTCGTCGCCGAAATGGCCGGCGAGTGCGTGATGATGCGGTCGCGGTTGATTTCGCGGGTGGTCACCGGGATCTATGATCAGGAGCTGCGGCCCTTCGGAATCAACTCGCCACAGTTCGCACTGCTGGTGGTGATGGTGAAGATGGGGCCGTCCAGCCGCGCGGAGATCGGGCGCTACCATCATCAGGACCGTTCGACGCTGACCCGGAATCTGAAGATCATGCTTTCCGAAGGCTGGATCGAGGAAGTGCCGGGCGCCGCCGGTGGCCGGGCCCGTCCGATGGCGGTGACGCGGGCAGGTCGAGATCTGCTGGCGGTCCTGGCGCCGTCATGGCGGGAGGCGCAGAAGAAAGCGCGGGTCTTGCTGTGCGAAGAGGGGGTTCAGGCCATCACGAAGCTGGCCAACGGGATTTTGAAACCGGCGCCAGCGGTGTGATCTCTTTTTAGTTGTAATGTTGTATATGCAATAACGTCTCTGTTTCCAATTCATTCATCAAAATCGAAACCATGAAAAAAGTACTCATCACCGGCGCCACTGGCCGCACCGGCACTTCCACCATCGACCGGCTCCTGGAGCTTGGGGTTCCGACCAGAGCTCTGGTCCATCGGCACGACGAACGTTCCGAGAAACTCGCCTCGCAAGGCGTCGAGATCATCCAGGGCGAACTCAATGACTTCGACAAGGTCGTCGAGGCGCTGGAGGGGATCACCAACGCGTATTTCGTTTTCCCGATCCAGGTCCCCGGGATTCTGGAGGCGACCGCGTTCTTTGCCCAGGCGGCGCTGGAGCGGGGGGTGGAGTCGATCGTGAACATGTCGCAGATTTCCGCGCGGAGGGTGGCGAACAGTGTGGCGGCGCGGAATCACTGGCTGGCGGAGCGGGTTTTCGATCGCTCGGGGGTTGCCGTGACTCACTTGCGGCCGACCTTCTTTGCGGAGTGGCTGACCTACTGGGCGCAGAGCATCCGCGAGGAGAACGTGCTGCGGCTGCCCTTTGGCCGGACCGCCTATGCGCCGATCGCAGCGGAGGATCAGGGCCGGGTGATCGCGGAAATCCTCAACTCGCCGGAGGGCCACGCGGGGCGGATCTACCCGCTCTATGGTCCGGAGGAGCTGACCCAGGACCAGGTCGTGGAACTGCTCTCCGGGGTGCTGGACCGGCCGATCCGATATGATGCGATGGAGATCGAGCCGTTCCAGAAGGTGCTGAGCGGCGCGGGATTCAATGCGCATTTCATCCAGCATATCTCGACCGTCGCCCAGGACTGCCGCGACGGACTCTTTTCAGGGACCAACGATGTGGTGGAGCGGATCACCGGCCGGAAGCCCGAGTCGATGAAGGACTTCATCGTCAAAAACCAGGCGATCTTCCGCTGAATGGTCGGAAAAACCGCTGCTGAAGGACGGCTAAGTTGATTTTGCGTTCTCCTCCTAACTTTCCATCCCATGATTCCTGATTTACCTGGCTGGATCTCCATCGTGTTCGGCATCGCGCTGGTTGCGACCTTGCTGCTCTTTGACCGCGCCGTCCTCAGTTCCCTGGCCGTGCCGGTGACGCGGAGAGCCTTCATGGCGATCCTGTCGGTGGAAGCCGGCTGGCTGGCTGCCCAGGGAACTCTGGCTCTGAAGCAGGTCTACTGGGAGCATCTCGAGAGGACCCCGCCGCTGCTCTTCCGGCTGGGGCTGCTGCCGGCGCTGGCGGTCATTGCCGGCGTATTTTTAAGCAGGCGGGGGCGGGCCTTTGTCGACCGGCTTTCTCTCCGGCAACTGACTCTTCTGAGTGTGGTGAGAATCCCCGTGGAGCTGGCCTTGTTCGGCCTGTATCTTCAGAGGGCGGTCCCGCGCCTGATGACCTTTGAGGGCGGCAACCTGGATATTCTCTCCGGGGTGACGGCTCCCTTGATCGCCTGGCTGGCCTTCCGGAAGGGAGCGCAGGTCAACCGCGCCCTGCTGCTGACCTGGAATGTCGTGTGCCTGGGGCTGCTGGTGAACATCGTCACCCGGGCCTTGCTGTCGG
>JAQGPE010000224.1 GCA_028293225.1 Akkermansiaceae bacterium
GCGGCTCAATTCAAAATCCTTCTCCATTCCGTACCCGCTCAGGGCGATCCCAATTGTGCCGCTTCTCTCGCCGACGACTTTCATTACTTCCCCAGCGTTTCCGTCCGGCAATCCCAGGTCACTCAGGAGGAGGTCGAACTCTTCTCTTACGGCTATCTCAAGCGCAGATTTTACATTCAGAGCCGAAGTAACCGTATGACCTCGAAGTTCCAACAGCAGGGTTCGAGATTCATTGGTATCGGGGTGGTCCTCAACGAGCAGGATACGAAGGCTCTTTGCTGACTGGCTCAGGTTGGAATGGGAATGTACCGGCGCTTGGGCAGCGGGCTCAGCTGTCGGAAGAATGACGGTAACCATGGTTCCTTGACCTTCACCGCCGCTGTGAATTGCGATCTTCCCATCGTGTAGATCCACGAGTGCCTTTGTGATAGCGAGCCCGAGACCGAGGCCTCCTTGTCGCCCGCGCTCCGCCTGCTCAAACGGCTGAAATGCACGGTCAATTAATCGCTTGTCCATTCCCATGCCGGTATCCCGGACAGAGATCACTATGTGCCCACCGTCCTGGGTACAGGTCGAGATGCTGATTGTTCCCTCGGGGGTGAATTTGACGGCGTTTTTGACGATGTTCCAGAACACCTGCTGGAGCCGGGCCGGATCGGCCTGTACGTGGGAATCGGAGGCCACCAAATCGAGGTGCAATCCAAGTTGCTTGGCGTCCAAATCGGGTTGGCAGATTTCGAGGGCGTTTCGCAACAAATCATGGGCATCGACAACTTTAGTCTCAAGGTGGATCTTTCCATTTCCCACGCGAGTCAGATCGAGGAGATCGTCGATCAGTCGGGCTTCTAGTTCCACGTTTCGCCTTATCACTTCCAGTGGATGCCGCATCGATTCCGGGACGTTGCCGTCGGAGGTCAGTTTGACCAAATGCGCGATCACTGGCGTGAGAGGAGTGCGAAGCTCGTGACTGAGCATAGCGAGAAAGCGATCCTTCGAGAGATTGGCTGCCTCTGCCTCCTCGCGGGCTTGGTTGGCCGCGCGATAGAGTTCCACGTTATCGAGAGCAAGCGCGGTACGATGCGCCAGTTCCCCAGCGAGCCATAGCTCGTCTTCGCCGTATGTTTGTCCAGACTCGGTATGCACCATGTTGATGGAACCGATGACCCGCCCACGCGCCATCATCGGGACGGCAGCAAAACTGGATGGCTCCAGAAGATTGATGATTGTTCGATCCTTCTCCGGCAGGAGTTCCGAGATGATCTTGGCGTCTACGCGGTTCTCCACAAACGGGGTCGCCATCTGATAGACGCGGAAGGCGCCATGGGTTGGCTCGGAAGCCTCCGGGTACCGGATCTGACGGAGGAGATCTTCCTTGGCGGGATCACGATGAGCCACCGCAACTTGGTGGAGATTCCCTGCGTCATCAATGCGGTCGATCAGGCAGAATTCTGCCAACCGAGGCACTACCAGACGTGCCAGGTTAGTGAAGGTCTGTTCGTAGTCGAGAGATCCGGCCAGCACGTTACCCGCCTCTGCGATAAAGACCATCCGCTCCTTTTCAGCTTCAGCGCGAGCCCGGGCGGCCTGCTCCTGAAGCAGCTGGGCATGCTCTTCTGCCTGCCTCTTGACCTGCTCGGTTTTGAGATACAGGTCAACGAAGGCGGATACCTTTGCTCGCAGGATCTCGGGCACCACCGGACTGAGGATGTAGTCGACCGCGCCGAGAGAGTAACCCCGTGAGACGTGGTTCTCCGCGTCGTTGATGGCGCTGATGAAGATGATCGGAGTCGCTTCCGAGCGCTGTCTTTGGCGGATCATTGAGGCCGTCTCGAAGCCGTCCATACCCGGCATGTTCACATCGAGCAGGATCACCGCGAAATCCTGGCGCAAAAGCTGGCGCAGGGCTTCATCGCCGGAGCG
This sequence comes from Akkermansiaceae bacterium, assembly GCA_028293225.1. Taxonomy (GTDB): domain Bacteria; phylum Verrucomicrobiota; class Verrucomicrobiia; order Verrucomicrobiales; family Akkermansiaceae; genus Haloferula. The sequence goes on from JAQGPE010000224.1 coordinate 1,921, forward strand.
GACCTTGACCAGATTCTGATTCAATCTTTCCAGGACGGTCTCCAGGGCCAGCAGCTTGTCCGGCCGGTCATCGACGAGGAGAATGCTGGCTGTCTGCGGAGTGTCCGTCATGGTGCGGGTGGTAGGCAGGAGAGCGCTCATCGGTAAAGCCAGGTGCGGAGCATGGTAAGCAGCCGGTCGGTATCGACGGGCTTCGAAATGTAGTCCGACGCGCCGGCGTCGATGCATTTCTCGCGGTCGCCCTTCATGGCCTTGGCCGTCAGGGCGATGATCGGAAGCTCTTGGAATCCAAACATTCCCCGAATGATCTTCATCACCTCGTAGCCGTCCATTTCGGGCATCATGATGTCCATGAGCACGATGTCGAATTCGGTTCCCTCCTTCAGCAGTTGGATGGCGGTTTCTCCCTGCTCGGCCGAAACCACCTCCATGCGGAGGCGTTCCAGGAGACTGGTCATGGCGAAGATGTTGCGGACGTCGTCATCGACAATCAGCACCCGTTTTCCTCCCAGAAGGGCGTTTGGATCGTTGAGCCGCTGCACGGTTTCACGACCGTGCTGGGGGAGTTCAGCCACCTTGCGGTGAAGCCAGAGGGCGACCTGATCGTATAGCCGCTCCGGACTGCGGACATCTTTGACGATGATGGTCTGGGTGAGACGGTTGAGCAGGGTTTCCTCCTCCTGGGAGAGGTTCCTGCCGGTGTAGACGATGACCGGCATCTCCGCGTGTTCCCGGCGGATGTGCTGGATAAGATCGAAACCGGAGGTATCCGGCAGCATGAGGTCCACCACCACGCAATCGCAGTGGCTTTCAGCCAGGATCCGCAGGGCCTCTGCACCATCGGCGGCGGTAAGCAGGCGCGGAGTGTCCGACAGGAGTTCGCCGATGCTGTTGCGCTGGACCTCGTCGTCCTCCACGACGAGCAGGGTTCCGGCAGGGGTGTCGCGCATCTGGAGCATGCGCTCGAAGACCTGATCGACGCTGCCGGGCTCCAGCGGTTTGCTGAGGAAGCGGATCGCTCCATTTTTGAGAGCGTTTTCCGGTTCAGCATCAGCGGATACCACGAAGACCGGGACGTGACGCGTTGAAAGATCCGACTTCAGCCTGCTGAGAACTTTCCAGCCCTCAAGGTCGGGAAGGC
>JAQGPE010000670.1 GCA_028293225.1 Akkermansiaceae bacterium
TCTCGATCGCGGTGAGTCGCCGCCTGCCTGCGTGATCGCCCTCGGCGTGATCCTGAAAGGAGCCACTTCCCACGCGGACATGATCGCCAGTTCCGTGACCCGTTCCCTCCAGGAGCTGGCCATCGCCTACAAGGTGCCGGTAATTCACGAGGTACTGCTTGTCGAAGACGAGAAGCAGGCCTATGCCCGCTGCATCGGCGCCAACCTCAACCGGGGCCGGGAAGCCGCTCGCGTCGCCGCCGCCATGGTCGACGTGTTCAGCGAAATTGAACGCTCCATGCCACGCTCCTCTTCACGCAATGGTTAGTCGACGTCAAATCCGCGAGGCGGTGGTGCAGTTCCTGTACTGCTCCGACCTCGAAGGTGGCGCCGACCCCGCCTCTCTCCGCGAACCCTTCTGGCAATTTGTCACCGAGTCCGACCGCCGGGCCCTGCTGCTCGCCACCTGGAAAACCGTTCACCACCTCAGCCTCGGCCGCGAAGCGCGCCATGTGGAGTTCCTGAAGAGGCTCCCGCCCGCCTCCGCCATTCTCCGCGCCCGCCCCGACCTCGAAAGGATGGCTGACCTCCTCGATCGCATCGCCGATCTTGAGGACAAGTGGACCGGCCAGCTGGTGACCCTTTCCCGCATCCCGACGGATGACCACGACGACGCCATCAGCCGTCGTTTCAGTCCGGCGCTCGCCGATCTGTTCAAGATCGACCGCGACCTGTCCGCCAGCCGCCGCCGTTTCCTGGAAGGCCTCGAAGACCTGCCCGCCCTGAAAGTGCAACTGGACCCGGTCGCCGGCACGCTCCGCCGCCTGGAGCGTATCACCGAGCGCATCAAGATGGTCGAGGAGCCCGAAAAGTTCCCCGAGCACATGGAGCTCGAAAAGATCCGCGAATCGAAGGCCGCCATCGACGCCCTGCGCAGCGAAACGGATAAACTCGCCGATTCCGTGATCGGTGAAAAGGACGCCATCGACGCCCGCCTCGCCGCAGTGGTCGAAAATTTCTCCCCGGAGCGCATCGACCCGGTCGACCGCGCCATCCTGCGCCTGGCCACCTGGGAAATCCTGCACTCGCCGGAAGTCCCCGCGGCCGTAGCCATCGACGAGGCCATTGAGCTTGCGAAACGCTTCGGCACCACCGATTCCGGCCGCTTCGTGAACGGCATCCTCGACCGCATCGCCAAGGACAACGACAAGAGCAAGGAAGCTTCTCCCGTGCGGGAAGAAGTCTCTACCGAACAGGCCTCCTGATCCGGAACTCCGGCCGGGGAACGGAGGGGGCGTCCCGCCTCAGCGCGGAGACTCCCGGTTGCCGGGGCTTGATTCGCCGTCCGGACCGGTTTTTTCGTTTGGGTTCAGGCCCCTCCCTTAACCTTTCCAAACTTTTCCCCAAATCCCCGCGTTCTATTTGACGGGCCGCCGTCTTCATTCATCCTCCCTGCGTTATGAGTTTCCGAGGCGTCCATACTGCTCTGATCACCCCCTTTCGTGACGACCGCATTGATACGGATGCCTTCAAAGCCCTGATCGAACGCCAGATCGCCGCTGGGGTCACCGGCATCGTTCCTGTCGGCACCACCGGGGAATCCCCGACTCTCGATACCGACGAACACATCGAGGTCATCCGCCTCGCGGTGGAATACGCCGCCGGCCGTTGCCAGGTCATCGCCGGCACGGGCGCCAATGCCACCAAGGAAGCGATCGAGCTGACCCAGGCGGCCGAGCAGCTCGGCGCGACCGGCACCCTCCAGGTCTGCCCTTATTACAACAAGCCTTCCCAGGAAGGTCTCTACCGCCACTTCCGCACCATCGCGGAAAGCACCGCCCTTCCCGTCATGCTTTACAGCGTGCCCGGCCGCAGCGGCATCGAGATCGGGGTCGAGACCACCGTCCGCCTCGCCGCGGATTGCCCGAACATCACCGCCATCAAGGAAGCGGGCGGCTCGGTCGAGCGCGTCAATCAGCTCTTCAGCGCGCTTCCGGCCGGTTTCGAGATCCTTTCCGGCGACGATCCCCTCACCCTGCCCTTCATGGCCTGCGGTGCGGTCGGCCTCGTTTCCGTGGCCTCGAACATCGTTCCCGAAGTTCTGGTCAATCTCGTCAACGCCTGCCTGGCCGGTGATTTCACCGGCGCGCTGGCCCAGCAGAAGCAGTTTTACCCGCTCTTCCGCGGCCTGATGTCGCTGGAAGTGAATCCGATCCCGATCAAGAGCGCTGCCGCCCTGATGGGTCACTGCACCGGCGAGTTCCGCCTGCCGCTGTCCCCGCTCACCGACGAGAGCACCGCCAAGCTGTCCGCGCTCCTGAAGAGCTTCGGTCTGCTCTGAAGAATCCACCCTGACAAACCTCACCTTTTCTCGGGATGATTCAGCTCCTCGTTACCGGCCAATCCGGCCGCATGGGCCAGGCCGTTCTTCAGGCCGCCAATCAGGAACCGGCCGTCGTAGTGGCTGCCACTCACGACTCCGGCCAGGACCTTGCCGCCGCTCTGTCGAAGGCGGACACGGTGATCGATTTCAGCGTCCACAAGTTCACTCGTGAGCTGCTCGAAGCCGCCAAAGCGAAGGGCACCCGCCTGGTGATCGGCACCACCGGCCACACCGACGAGGAACGCGCCCTGATCGCCGAGGCCGGCAAAACGTTGCCGATC
>JAQGPE010000679.1 GCA_028293225.1 Akkermansiaceae bacterium
GTTCAGATCCTTCACCGGGCGGCCATCACGGCGCACCAGGCCATCGAAGCTGAAGAGATCCCCCTGACCCCCGGCGTCCGTAATCTGCTCGGCCCAGCGCAGGGCGGCGGTCACCCCTCCACCGTCCGGGTCATCGTGCGGATACAGCCTGACCCTCCGTCCCTCGAACACCCGCAGAGCCTCCGGGGAAATGCGGCTGCTGCGGCCCATCATCGCCACCGGGACGCAATGCCGGTCACCCGCCCGCTCCAGGAAATGCAGGGCCGCCAGGTAGTCCGGACCCCCTTCTACGACGAGTGCCGTCGCTTCCGGGACCCTCTCCAGCTCCCCCAGTCCCAGCGGCCAATCCTTGCGACTGCCCGCCAGCGTGTGAGCCTTCCTTTCCCCCAGCCGGTCCGTGGAGACAAAGGGCAGGCCGTCCATCCTGCGGGCCTCCGCGATCTTCTCCCGCTCACTCAGGATCCAGCACGGAGTTCCGCAGACCGTGCCGAAAACCAGCACCCCCATCCCCGCAGCCATCGCCACCGCCGCCGGGTCCAGCCGCCTCAGCCGCGCCACCCGTCCCCATTCCTCCGGCCCGCCCGGACAGGCGTCCGCAGGCAGGGTCAGCGCCTTCCTCACCGGAGTGAAAGGCTTCTTGAACTCCGGTCTACGGGGCCTCTCGTAGTCGCACTCGTGATTGATCCCGGCCCGCTCCGCACACCACTCCAGGGCATCCTTCACGCTCCAGCCCCTGGCCAGCGCCACGAAGTCCCCCACGTCCCCGGCTTCCCCGCTGCCGAAGTCCTTGAAGCGCATCCCGTCCGCCGTGATCGAGAAGGACGCATTGCGATCCTCCCGCAGCGGCGAACGGCATGACTTGCCCGGCTCACCTTCCAACCCCAGATCCCGCCACGCCTCATGAATCGTGTACCGGGCCTTCACCTCCTTGAAGTCTCTCTTCTTCATGTATTTTCTCCCCACCCCGCGCCTGTCCCCAAGCGCAGGGATCCAGTTATCCCAGCGCTGTCCTTCCCCCGGCAGACGATGCCCCTCTCCAAGCTGTTCCCAGGCAGAACCCCTCTGCCAATCCCTCTCCAGCCCGCGGCATCCGCCCGGTCAGACAACCCCTCTCACAGCGCCCCACTCCTTCGCTCCCCCCTCTACCCGTGGCAGAGAGTGCGAACGAGCCGCCGTGGCCGCGAAGAAATCACAACTCCGGCATAACGCAACCGCAAAAACCGGGAAATTCCACCCTCCCTGCGAATTGCGAAAACCCCTCGGACAAAAGTCCCAAAAGATTTCTCCACCGCTCCCGGACTGGTTGCCGGATGGGGAGAAGCGGACTTCGCGATTTGGGAAAACCCCAGGAAGGACTCAGAAGGGCCAAGGGCCCGGCTCCATACCAGCCTAGGCCGCAGGCCTAGGACCCCCGGGCCCCGGCGCAGCCGCACGACGGACGCCGGGTGCATTGAGAAGCGAGAAAGGTGAGGAGGCGTTCGGTGGGTGGGGCGGGCATGTCCCGGAGGGAGGGGCGGCACGCTTCCGAGGGCAAGGTTCAGCATGGAGATGAGGCGGGCGCCTCCTGGCACCCTGAACTGCGGCATCTCTCCCGCGCCCGTCTTGCGGCTATCGCCGGCCCTAAAGATCCTAGGCCTGCGCTGCGCTGCGGCCTAGGCTGGTATGGAGCCGGGCCCTTGGCCCTTTGGGGAGCAGGGGAGCAGGGGAGCAGGTCATGGCAGGCCCGGCCGGCAGCTCGTCCAGCGCGTTTCACGGGCCTCGTTTGCCGCTGAGCTGTCCTCGACCAGGCACTGCAATCTCCGCAGCACCGGGCCGGTCAGCGGGGCGAAGAAATCCGGGGTCTGGGCGATCTCCGGGCGGGCGGAATGGGACACCTGGGTGGTGGGATGGGACACCTTGGCGGTGGGGTGGGACAGCTCCAGCCGCTGCGCCAGGTCCAGCAGGGTCGCGAAATTCATCGCAGCGGCCTGTTTCACCCGTTGCTGGAAGACCGCCTCCACTGCCGCGGCCTGCAGCTCCATGGCCGCCTTCACCAGCCAGGCCGCATGGAAATCCTCCCCCCGGGGCGACAGGGCCGCCGCCAGCCGGGCGATCTCCGCCACGTCCCGCTCCGCCAGGTAGTCACGGATCGCGGACTCGTCCACGGCGCCCTCAAAAGGACCGGGCGGGGAAGAAGAAGGGGCGGCGCTCATCGGCAGGGGTGAAGGTGACGTCGAACAAGAAAGCTGTACTTTTGAACAGTGGCAAGGAGGAAAATGGGCAGGCCCGGAAGAACCACGGCTGACCGGCTTTTGGATCGACTCGCCATGATAGGTGATTTACACACATGCCACTGCGTTTCCGTCTATCTAACGGCGGCCCCCACCCTCCCTCTCCCATTTCCCGATGCAACCGCCTCACCCCTACTCCGCCCAGCCCTATCCCCAGGCCGTCACGCTGGTCCACTCGAGCCGCAACACGCCGGCGATGATCGTGGGCTGCATCTCGGTGTTTCTGGGCGTGGTGGCGCTGCTGTTCTGCTGGGTGCCTTTTCTGGGGATGATCTCGATTCCCTTCGCCGGCGTGGGCGGACTGCTGGCGGTGATCGGCTTCATCGTGGCGGCCTGCCGGTCGTTCATCGGCTGGGTCATGCCGGTCATCGGAGGGGTGCTGTGCCTGATCGCCCTGGTGGTCTGCATCACCATCACGAGTGCGGCGGGATCGGCGATGTCGGCAGGGATGGAAAAGCAGCAGGCCATCCAAAAGGCACGCTCCGAGGAACTTCAGCGCGAAACGGACCGGCTCCAGCGGCAGTTGAACCAGGCCGTGCCCCAGCTGCCCTCGCCCGCCCCGGCGCCCAAGCCGCATGCGAACCCGAATGGCACCAGCAGCTTGAAGTTCTGAGTCCGGGACTGCTTCAGCTGCTCCCTCAAGGGCCTGCTGGCATCAAAGGTGGCATCTTCAGCTTTGCTCGGATGGCCTCGACCTGCGTAAGCGCCTTGCTGAAGTCCGGCTCGGTAAAGTCCGCTCTGCCCCGAGGTGGCAGGTCGATGAGGGCATCGATTTCTCCCAGGATCGCGGTCGCTTCCGGCGCGGCGATCTCCCTTTTGCGAAAGGACTGGTAGAGCCCCTCCAGCATCTGCTTCCGGTAGGCATACGGAAGGCCAAAGCTGCCGCAGCGATAGCTCCCGACGAAGATCCCGCCCGAAAAACCCGTCGCCTCAAAAGAACGGCTCTGCCCCGCGCTCTTGCCGGTGATGGCCTGATACTCCGCGGAATATCCCGGCTTTGAGGAGAGGGAGACGGAGCTGATCCGTACGGGCCCGAGATAGGTATCCCGGCGGCTGTCGCGGGAAAGCGTGTCGAACCCATGAGTGACGACGGTCCGGAATTCCCAGCACATTGCCAGGATCCACAGCAGGGGTGCCAGAGCCAGCATGCCGGTGAGGAATTTCTTCTTCATGCCATCGGGACGGGTTCATCTGAAGATAAGGCTGCTTCGCCGTGGTGATCAAGGATTGCGGTCCTCTGCATGGATTCTTCACGGCGCCTTCACGGAAGCCACCGGACTTAGGGAGCCTCCCCGCGTTTCCAACAACCGTGCGGACTTTCTCCCCGTCGGGGCGAAAAAGCCGTGCCATCCCGGGGGGCTCTTCGCTAGCTAGGGGGATGGACCTCACCGCCCCGGCTCCCGTTGCCGCCAGAGCTGCGACCCGTTCTGACCCGCCCGCATGACGACGCCCCCCGATACCCCTGAACGGCTGCGGCGGCTGGTGGAGGTCCACGCCGGGAAGCCGGACAGCGCGGAGGGCAGGTTCGCCGCCGTCGCGGTCCGCTACCTTGCTACGGGAAATGCCGTAGACGCGCTGCTGCAACCATGGCCGTGGCACATCCAGCCGCTCGATGAGCTGACCAGACTGGCCGCCCGCTTCCACGAGACCGATGAGCTGGCGGCCCGGCTGGCGGAGATCGCCGTGCTGAACATCGGCCGCGACCACCCTTTCGTGCTCCATTTCTTCCGGCATGCCGTCGAGGAAGAGATCCGGCGAAACAGCGAGAGCCTGCTGCACGTGGCAGAGCGCTGCGGCGTGCCCCTGCCGAAGCTGATGGCGGAGATCGTGCTGGGCACCGATGAGGCTCTGTCCTTCGGCTGGCGCGGCTCTCTTTCCCTCTGGATGGTCAACACCCGGCATGCCATCGACATGAGCCACCGCGCCCCTCCCGGGGACCTCGCACCGGCGAATCCCTACGAACGGCGGGTCATGGAAACAGACGAGGCCGCCCTGTCCCAGGCGCTGCTGGAAATCGTCACGGAGCGGGGCGGCAGCGGCAGCATCGGTGCGGCGGCGATCTCGGCCTTGGCGGCCTTTCGCCCCGCTGCGGTCGCGGATCTGATGGAGCGCGCCCGGACCACCGCCGGCGTGCTTTCATGCGTCGTGTGGGCCCATGTGCTGAAGCTCACCGGCCGCTGGGATGAGACCTTTCTGGAAGCGGCCACCCGGCTCGATCCCGGTGAGCGCGTGGAGCTGCTCGACGTGCTGCGCAGGACCGGCCGCCTCGCCGGGCTGCCCGCCGGGATCGCCATGGCCCGGGAGGCCGCGCTGGACCCGCAGCAGCCCTACCCCGTCAGCGCGCTTCTTTTGCTGGCCGACGTCGCCGTGGAGGAGCTGGAGCAGGCCTTCACGAGAGCGCTCGAAGGCGACCGTTTCGGAGGTCTGGTGCCGCGCCAGGATGTCTTCGACCTGCTGGCGCAACGCTGGCAAGGGCCGGGCAGGAGGATCTTCTACGACCTGCTGAGCCCTCCGCAGGAAGCGCTGGCCGGAGACCCTTTCCACCGCCTGGGCTTCACGGTCCTGGCCCTGGAGGGACTGCTGAAGGCGGGGCAGGCCGTGCCGGCGGAAGAGCTCCGGGACTGGTTCCGGGAAACGCTCCGCTGCCTCGAAAGGCGGGCGCCCACGGCCCGCAGCCGCAGCGAATCCATCAGGCAGTTCTGGAAGACCGCCACCTACCGGGCCAGCGACGCTCTGGCTCCCGAGTTCCTGGAGCTGCTCGGCTCCCCTGCCGAGGAACTGCGTGAATACGCCATGACCGCCCTGGCCAGGTTCCCGCGGGAAAAGGTCGAGCCCGGCGTGCTGACCATGCTCACCAGCCGCCGCGCCGACTCGCGCCAGGGTGCTGCGGAACTGCTTCTGCACCTGGCCGATCCCGCGCACGTCCCGGTCCTGGCCCAGGCGCTTTCCACCGAGACCACGCCGCGGGTTCGACAGGTCCTGCACGAGGCTCTGACGGCCTGCAGCACCGCCGCCCTGGCCGCCGGGCGGGCCACGGAGGAGGAGCCACGGGAAAGGTCGTACTTGCCCCGCGCGAAGAAGCCCAGGCTGCCCTCCGCCGACTGGCTGCGGACCGGGGAACTGCCGGCGCTTTTCCGCAAGGACGGCACGGAGCTGGACGCGGCCGCCGTCACGAATCTCATCGTCACCCAGGGCGCCTGCAAAGCGGTCACCCCGGCGGCGGATCTGCTGCCGCTGCTGGCCCGGCTCGACCGCCCGCGCAGTGCGGATTTCGCGAAGGAACTGCTGGCCCGCTACCTCGCCGCCGGGGCTCCGGTGGAGGACCACTGGGCCATGACGCTGGCAGGAATGCTCGGCGATGCCGCAGTCATCCCGCCCCTCCAGGCCCGCATCCCTGAGTGGTGCCGGGAGCGCCGCTACAAGCTCGCTGAGTATGCCGCCCAAGCCATTTCCCTACTGCCGGGAAATGAGCCGCTGGCCGCGCTGGATGCCCTGGCCAAGCGCTACCGCCAGAAGTTCCGCAACCTCGGCAAGGCTTGCGAGGAGGCCTGCGCCGCCGCAGCCAGGCGACGCGGACTGAGCGAGGAGGACCTCCAGGCCATCCTGGCCGAAAGCGGCTCCCCTGCCCCCGGCAAGCCGATCTGACGCTAGCCGCCTGAGATTGGTACTGACAGGAAAGCCATCTCGCCGGTCAGCAGGCCCTTCTCCCTCTGTGACAAAGTGCTCACCCTTGCCGGAGCACCCACCCCATGAAGTTCACCCCTCCGCTTTTCTCCCGCCACGGCCTGCTGGCTACGGCGTTTCTCGTAGCAGGCTCCGCCAGCGCCCTGGCCGTCGATTGGACCCAGACGACCGGCCCCTTTGGCACCGCGGCGAACTGGAGCGGCGGCGCGGTTCCGTCCGGGGTCGCGGCGACGATCGGCAACGGCGGCACGGCCACGGTCGCAGCGGGCAACAGTTTCAACGTGGCCACCCTGGCAGTGGGCGGGCACTCCGGCACCGGGGCCATCACTCAGAGCGGCGGCGCGCTTTCCGCCAGCCAGGTGATGATCGGCGGCGACGACAGCTTCGGCGGCAGCGGCCAGGGCTCGTACGCTCTCACCGGTGGGACCCTGACCGGCGGCAACAACGAAATGTGGGTGGGCTCGCGCGGCGGCACCGGCACGCTGGCGATGAGCGGGACCTCTTCCGTGGTGAACGGCATCCAGATCATCATCGGGCGGGATGCGGGCGGCAGCGGCACCCTGGATCTCGCAGGCTCGGCGCGGCTTTCGAATCTCTCCAACCACCTCTTCGTCGGCATCAACGCACCCGGCAAATCCTCCACCGCCACGGTCCGCGAAAACGCCACCCTGGCCTCGGCCGATGAGATCTACGTCGGCTGGCTGGGCGGCAATACCTGCCAGGGCACGCTGGTGCTGAAGGATCACGCAACGATGACCGCGGTGAATGGCGTGGTGATCGGGCGCGACAGCGGCAAGGGCACGATGACCGTGGGCGACTCCGCCGTGCTGGAAATCGGCGGCGGCTTGATGGCGGGCGCGGGCAGCAATGCGGTCGGCGCGAT
>JAQGPE010000692.1 GCA_028293225.1 Akkermansiaceae bacterium
AGGCACTGCGAATGGCGACACCCTCTTCTGGGAAACGGCCGGCACTCCCGAAACCTGGACGGTCTCCCTGTTGGCTGCCCGTGAGCCCGGCAAAGTCGACCTGCCTCTAAATTTCGCCGCTGCCCTCGCCGCCCTGCTCGAACGCAACGCGGCGACCGGTGATTTTTTTCCGGACGACTTTCCCTCGGCTCAACCCTCCTTTGTTGCCCGTGCATTCGCGGATTTCAGCGAGCAGCTGCGGACGGGACTTTTCATCGCCGGATCCCTGCCCTTTTCACGGCAGCTGGAACAGCACCTCCGGGCGCTGCCCTGGCCGTGGCTCTCTTGGTATTGGATGCCTCCTCATCCGGAATAGTCCGCCATCGCGGGCGCGGCGTTCTTCGATCTCTCCCGCCGGGAAGATCCCGGGGCCGTGGCCGCATTTCTGGCCGAAAGCGGCTTCGGAGCCTGCGCCGCGGTCGCGGTCCTCTACACTCCGGAACTGCCTGCCCTGCTGCTGCCCCCGGATCTCCTGCTGCCTTATCTCGATCAGATCTTCGAAGGATACGGTGGAGTGCGCTTCATCTTCGGCTGCAGGGGCCTCAGCCCGGATCCTGAAATCGTGCCTGGGGCGATCGCCCAGTTCGACCATACGGCTCGCCTGAGATTCGTCCGCCAGTGCCCCTGAGAGAGGTCCGGCCTGGCCGCCCGGCGTCGATGCATGAGGCTTGGCGGCCCCGCTTTCTTCCGCTGTCATGGACGCCGTGAGCACCGCAGCCATCGACCGCCTCCGCGCCCTCGCCCGTGAACGGGCCCTCGTCTCAAGTTCCGCCGCCGTGATCGGCTGGGACCAGGAAACCTATATGCCGGACGACGGCTACCCATGGCGCGCCGACCAACTGGCCTGGCTTTCCGAGCGCGCTCATGAAATGGGCACCTCGCAGGAATGGGGCGACACGCTGGCCGAGGCCGAGGCCGCTGCGACCCCGGAGCAGAAGCCCTTTCTCGCCGCGATGCGCCGCGATTACGACAAGGCCACCAAGCTGCCCGGCGAGCTGGTCGCCCGCGACGCACAGGCTTCCGCGCTGGCCAAGCAGGCCTGGGCCGCCGCCCGCAAGAACAACGACTTCCCCGCCTTCGCCCCACACCTCAAGATCCTGCTCGGGATCGCCCAGGAAAAGGCCGAGTGCCTGGGCTACCAGGGCGAGGTCTACGACGCGCTGGTCGACATCTACGAGCGTGACGCGACCGCTGCGAAGATCGCCGGACTCTTCGACACCCTGAAGCCGCAGCTGCGCGAAATCGCCGCCGCCGCCGTGGCGAAGTCTGCGGCCCGCCAGGCCAAGCTGCCGCCGGGACCGTATCCGATCGAAGCGCAAAAGGCCTTCAACGCCGAAGTCGCGGCCTCGCTGGGCTTTGACTTCCAGGCCGGCCGGATCGACACCACCACCCACCCCTTCTGCACCACGCTCGGTCCGCGCGACGTGCGCCTGACCACCCGCTATGACGAGGACGATTTCGCCTCCTCGCTCTTCGGCGTGATGCACGAGGCCGGCCATGGCCTGTACGAGCAGGGTCTGCCCGATGCGGAGTTCGGCCTGCCGTCCGGCGATGCCGCCTCGCTCGGCATCCACGAGTCGCAGTCGCGCCTGTGGGAGAACCACGTCGGCCGCTCCCGCCCCTTCTGGAAAAAGTGGCTGCCGGTCGCCGCGAAGCATTTCCCGCAACTGGCGGACATCTCGCTGGATGACTTCCTGGCCGCGATCCAGCAGGCGTCCTACTCCTTCATCCGCGTGGAAGCGGACGAGGCCACCTACGACTTGCACATCATCCTGCGCTTCGGCCTGGAGCGCCGCCTGCTTTCCGGCGAACTCGCCGTGGAGGATCTGCCCGCCGCTTGGAATGAGAGCTTCCAGGACCTGTTCGGCTCGACCCCGCCGGACGACACCCACGGCTGCCTCCAGGACATCCACTGGGCCATGGGCGGACTCGGCTATTTCCCGACTTACACGATGGGCAATCTGAACGCCGCCCAGCTTTTCGCCGCGGCCATGCAGGACCCGGCTGTGGCCGAAGGCTTCGCCAAAGCCGAATACGCCCCGCTGCTCGCCTGGCTGCGCGAAAAGGTCCACGCCAAAGGTGCGGTGCCGACCCCTGCGGAAATCGTCGCCGCCGCCACCGGCAAGGAACCCTCCGCCGAGTCGCACCTGGCGCATCTGCAGACGCGCTACGTCGGCTGATTCTACGGCACTCCCCGTACAAGCGATTACCCTCCGGCCCGCACGAGGCGGACCGGAGGGCCAATCAATTCACTGACCCGGAAAGCTCACTCGCTCTTGGCGGTGTCGAGGGTCTTGCCCTCGAAGGAGGTTTTCAGATTGCCGGCGGCGAAATCGACTGCCTGCCTGGCCTTGTCGACCACCGCGCCCATGCCGAAAAACTCGTGGGTCACGCCATCGTAGTTGCGATAGCTGACTGTGACGCCATCGGCCTTGAGCTTGTTCGCCAGCGCCTCGCCTTCGGAGCGCAACGGATCAATCTGCGCGGTGATGACCGTGGTCGGCGGCAGGCCTTTCAGGGACTTCGCCTGCAGCAGGGAGATCTTCGGGTCCTTGCCGTCCTCCGGCTTGGTGAGGTAATTGTCGAAAAACCATGGCATCATCGCCGCGCTCAACGGCTTTGCGTTCGCGTTTTCAAGATAGGACGGAGTGTCGAAGGCGTAGTTGGCGACCGGGTAGACCAGTACCTGGTGGACCGGCATCTGGATGCCCTTGGCCTGAGCCATGATGCTGACGTTGGCGGCCAGGTTGCCACCCGCGCTTTCACCGACCACCGCGATGGTCTTCGAATCGCCCTTGTACTGCCCGGCGTTTTCGATCAGCCACTGATAGGCCCCGAAGACATCCTCATGCGCAGCCGGGAAGCGGAACTCCGGTCCCTGGTGGTAGTGTACCGAGACCACCAGCGCATGGGCGGCATTGGCCAGCGCACGCGGCGCCGAGTCGTAGGTGTCCAGGTTGGCGACCACCCAGCCGCCGCCATGGATGTACATGATCACGGGGAAAGGACCGTCACCGGCAGGGCGGTAAATGCGGGCGTCCAGCTTGCGGTCGCTGAGCTTGATGGTGATGTCGTCGACCGTGTCGACCTTCTCCGGCTGCTTGTCCTGATCCTTCATCAGCTTCTTCACCGCATCGGTCGGGCCCGGCTGCTTGCGGGCGTCCTCCGCGGAGAGGGATGGGAAAGGTTTCGGATCAAGCGAGGCGAGCGCATCGAGCACCGCCTGCATCTGCGGGTCGGCCTTCGGAGGCGTTTCCTGCGGTGTCTTGGTGACGGCCTTGGGGATGCCTGCTGCCGTCGATCCGGCTGGGTCGAGAGCGAAGGCAGGCGAGGAAGCGCAGAGGGCGATGCAACCCAGACCGAGAAGCATGCGGCGGGTGGTGGTAAAATTCGTTTTCATCGGGTTGTCGTTTTCAAGTGGAGACAAACCGTCTCCGGGGAGACGGCAGTGAGCCTCTCCCTTGGCAGGGCATGTGCCACCGCGCCTTCCCTCCGTGTGGATCGGGGAAAACGCTCACCCTTCTTTGAGGCCCGCCCGGTAGGGCCAATCGGCCACGTCCCGCTTGGCTCAAGGACCCCCCTGAACGAGAATCGAGAAATCACCCCCCTCTCTAACAATTAGAGTGCGCGTCGTAGTTCGCTCGCAGGAATCCAATCCGGACCATGAAAATGCACTCCCGGCATGCAGCTTGCGCTGCCGGAAGAAGCCTTTCGCGACTAACTGAAATTCATCACCTTTCCGTTTGCGGCCGAGGGGACTCGCTGCACATTCCATGACCGCCGTTCCCCCGGCCAGGCCTGACCCGAATGAAAACCATCCAACTCACCGGCAAACTTCTCCATCCGATCTATTCGCCGAAGGGCGGCATCGAAGGCCTGCTCATCAAGGCGGCGGGCAAGACCGCCCAGATCATCTGTCCGCCCCATATCGGCGAACTCATCGGACCGGATGCCAGGGAAGGCGTGGCCGTGACGCTCACCGTTGAAGAAGCTTCCAAGGGCACGGTGCATCCCGTCCATCAACTCATCGAGCTGCAGAAGATCGGCGGAAAAGCCGTCGGCGGCACCGCTCCTGGCAAGGCCACCACTCTCAAGGGCAAGGTCGCGCGCCTCAACTACGCGCGCCATGGCGAGCCCAACGGAGTGGTGCTGGACACCGGCGATTTCATCCACACCCGCCCGGACAACATGAAGACCCTGGCCCTGAAACCGGGCGACGCGGTCACGGCGAAGGGCGAGGCCAGCTCCATGAGCAACGGTCGCCGCGTGGTCGAAGCCGCCGAGATCAATGGCTTCAAGCTCTCCAAAAAAGCGGCAAAGAAAGCCGCGAAAAAAGCGGCTAAAAAGGCTGCGAAGAAAGCCGTCAAAAAAGCCGCCTCCCGATGAATGCCGCCGGGTGAGTCCATCGTCTCCAGTGCGTCAGGCTCCCGCCAGTCCCTGCGGGCGCTGGATTGGCTGAACTTCTTCCTCGCCGACGTCCAGACCGGCGTCGGCCCTTTCTCGCCATCTACCTGGCCGCGCATCAATGGGACGAGCAGCATGTCGGGCTGGCGCTGACGGTTGGCGGCATCGCCGGGATCATCACCCAGACGCCCGCGGGCGATCTGGTTGACAGGTCCCATTCGAAGCGCGGCCTGATCTCCGCCGGGATCCTGACCCTGGCGATCTGCGCGCTGCTGATGGCCGTGCATCCCTCCTGGTGGCCGGTGCTTTCCGCGCAGGCCTTGATCGGCGCCACCTCCGGAATCTTCGCCCCGGCGATCTGTGCGATCTCGCTCGGACTGGTGGGGCGGAAGGCCTTCGATCGCCGCCAGGGCCGCAACCAGACCTTCAACTCCGCGGGAAACGTGGTCGCCGCGGTCAGCATGGGCCTGGTCGCCTACTATGTCTCGAACCGCGCCATCTTCTTTCTGGTCGGCCTGCTCGCCATCCCCGCCCTGCTGATGCTGCGGGCGATCGCTCCCGGCGAGATCGACAACGACACCGCCCGCGGCGCGAATGACGGTCAGGGCCATGCGCCGCCCGGCGGGGTCATGAGCCTCTTCACCAGCCGGCCGCTGGTGATCTTTCTGATCTGCTCGGTGATGTTCCATTTCGCCAATGCCGCCATGCTGCCCCTGCTCGGCCAGATGCTGGCAAAGGGCCAGGGCCGCAGCTCCATGATGTTCATGGCGGCCTGCGTGATCACGACTCAGCTGGTGGTGGTGGCGCTGTCCGCCTGGTCCGGGAGGAAAGCCGGAACCTGGGGGCGGAAACCGCTGCTGCTGCTGGCCTTCGGCGCCCTGCCGGTCAGGGGCGCCCTCTACACGATCGCCCATGGTACGATTCCCCTCGTAGCGATCCAGTTGCTCGATGGGGTGGCGGCCGCGATCTTCGGCGTGGTCTCCGTGCTGGTGGTGGTCGATCTCACCCGCGGCTCCGGACGCTTCAATCTCACACTTGGAGCCATCAGCACCGCGGTCGGAATCGGCGCGGCGTGCAGCCAGTTCATCGCCGGCAGCGTGGTGCATCATTTCGGCTACAACGCCGGTTTCCTGTTCCTGGCCGGTATTGCCGCGATCGGTTTCCTGATCCTGCTGTGCTTCATGCCGGAGACGTCCGCGACTGCCCCGCACGGGAAGCGTGCCGCCTGACGCGTCCTCTCACTCACCCCTTAGAACCCCCTGCCACTCCTCAGCGCTGTATTGCTCCCGCTGGAAATCGCAGGCCCGCCGCAGCCACTCTGCAAAGCTGTCCACGGCATGCCCCTCCGCCCCGCCGTGAAAGGCCGCCACCGCTCCGGGATCGGGCGTGGCCTCGACATAGACAAAAGTCCCGGCGTGCTTGCCCAGACCGAAGCGCCGCACCTCGCCATCCGCCTTCAACTGCCGCGGCGAGCCGAAGACCGACACGCCATAGGACAGCTCATCCGCACTCCGATACAGTTTCGCGCCGCCGAATTTCAGCACGAACTCCTTGTAGTCCGCCGGGATGGTGTCGCTGGCGGCGGAGATCAGCTCGCGCATCTCCCCGTCCGCAGGTCCATCCACGCGGTGAAAGCCCGGCGTCTTCACCGCGGCGATCTCTTGCTCCAGCCACTCAAACATCTGGCCGGAGCCTCGCTCAGAGATCCTTCGCCTGGAAGGTATTATTGTTCGGATCGAAATGGTCGCTCTGATAGCCGAGTTTGAACCACTTCACCCGCTGCGCGGAGGTACCGTGCGTGAAAGAGTCCGGCACCACCCGGCCCTGGGTCTCCTTTTGCAGGGTATCGTCGCCGATCGCATTGGCGGCGCGGATGCCTTCCTCGATGTCGCCATCCTGCAGGAAATTAAACTTCTCCTGGCCCTTGCGCGCCCACATCCCCGCCAGGAAATCGGCCTGGAGCTCAAGCCGGACCGATAGCTGGTTCGCCTGCGCTTTGGAGCCGCGGCGCTCGGCTTCCGAGACCTGTTCGGAAATGCCCAGCAGATTCTGGACGTGGTGCCCCACCTCGTGCGCGATCACATACGCCCTGGCAAAATCCCCCGCCGCGCCGAAGCGCTGGTCCAGTTCGTCAAAGAACGTCAGATCGATGTATACCTTCCGGTCGGCCGGACAATAGAACGGGCCCATCTGCGAACTCGCATCGCCGCAGCCGCTGCGCACCGAATCACTGAAAAGCTCCAGGCGCGGCACTTCATAGGTCTTGCCCATCTTACTGAACTCGTCCTGCCACACGCCCTCGGTGCTCTTCAGGATCTTCTTCACGAAGGTGTCGGTTTCCTTCTGCTGCGGCGTCAGCTCCCGCTGCTCGACGCGCGGGCCGGGTGCGGGGCCGCTGCCCTGCATCGAACTCAGCAGCGCCCGTGGATCCCCGCCCAGCAGGTAGACCACCAGCAGCAGCACCAGGGTGCCGCCCCCCATGGCCATGCCGCGTCCACCACCCCCGCCGCCGCCACCGCTGCCGCGGAGGTCGTCGACATTGTCACTTTCCTGCAAATCATCCAGTCGCATGGCTCTTTGTCGGTTTCCGCCACAGTGGAGTGTTTGTGGAAATTCTCAACGGGAAATGGCGTCTCCGCTTCCGACCAACAGGACAAATTGTAATTCGCCGCACCCCGCGCACCTGCTACCCCTACCGGTGAACCCATGCTCATCGACCCGAAGATCGCCTGGCTCCTTTTCGGAGTCGTCCTTATCGCCCTGGAGTTTTTCGCTCCCGGCGTGATCCTGGTGTTCTTCGGACTCGGGGCCATTATCGCCTCTCTCACCACCTGGACCGGCCTGACTCCGGAGCTCGGCGAGCAGACCATGGTCTTCGGCATTTCTTCGCTGGTGCTGCTATTCGGCCTCCGCCACTTCGTGAAGAAGTGGTTCGTCGGTCATACCCAGCACTCCGGCGGCAATCACGATGACGATTTCACCGGCAAGGAGGCCCGCGTGCTGGTCTCGCT
>JAQGPE010000226.1 GCA_028293225.1 Akkermansiaceae bacterium
ATCAGCGATTCCCAGCGCTATACCGAGGTCACCAACCGCCGCCAGGAGGCCTACACCGCTTCGATCGTGGCGGTGCGCGAGACCATCGGCAAGCTGACGGAGGTGGCCGGAGACGCCGGTGAATACCGCAAAGCCGAGGCTCCCTAGCCCGCGGCAATCCGGAGGATTTCCTTGCATTGCAAAGGAATCGGAGCCCTCTTTGCCCTGCGTTTACCCCCGCATCACCCATGTCCCACGGCCTCCGCCGACTGTTCTCCCTGGCAGTCGTATTCGCCATTGCCTTCCTCGCCGTCATCCTGATCCGCAACGGTCCGGATGGAGTGACGCGCTTTTTCAAGTGGGGCCAGCCGGGTTCGGAAAACGGCTTCCGGCCGGAGAAGTACACGCTGCCCGACAAGGCGCCGCTGGAGCCGGGTGATGTCGAGCTGCTGGCCCGGCTCGATGCGGAATACGCCAAGCTGACGGAGGCGGTCACTCCCTCCGTGGTCAGCATTGATACCACCAGCGTCCGGGCGGAGCGCCAGATCGATTTCTACGGCCGCCAGAGCATTCGCAACGTGCCGACGGCCGGCCAGGGCTCCGGTGTGATCGTGAGCAACGAGGGCCACATCGTGACCAACCACCATGTGATCGCCGGCCAGATCCCCGGCCAGGAGCGCATCCAGGTCCGCCTGCACGACGGCCGGAAATTCCCGGCAACCCTGGTGGGGGACGATGCGACCCTCGATATCGCGGTGTTGAAGATCGATGGCGACGGGAAGTCCTTCCAGCCCCTGAAATTCGGCGACTCCACCCAGGTGCGCCGCGGCCAGCTGGTCTTCGCGATCGGCAATCCCTTCGGCCTCGGCGAAACCATCACCCAGGGGATCATCTCCGCGGTGGAGCGCACGCTTTCGGAGACTCAGCGCGGCCTGTTCCAGACCGACGCGGCGATCAACCCCGGCAACTCGGGAGGGCCGCTGGTCAACCTGCGCGGTGAAATCATCGGCATCAATTCGCTGATTTTCTCCACCGACACCAAGAACCCCGGCTTCCAGGGCGTGGGTTTTGCGATTCCGTCCAACGATGTGAAGGAGACGCTTTTCTCGATCCTCGAGAAGGGCCGGCCGGTGCGGGGCTACCTCGGAGTGGAAATGCGCACGGGAGAACAGGGCGTGACCGTATCCATGGTCCTGCCGGGCGGGCCTGCCGAGGCGGCGGGCCTGCGGGCTGACGACGTGGTCCTCAACTATGACGGCGAAAAGGTCACCGCGGTCGATCAGCTGATCGGCCTGGTCCAGCGCACCAAGGTCGGCAAAAAGGTCCCGATCCAGGTCTGGCGCGGCGGCGAAACGACCCTCGATGCCACCATTGCGGAGGCCAACCCGGAACAGGCCGCGGCCCGCCGCCGCGACATGATGCAGGCGATGCAGGCCATCGGGGTTCTGGTGGGCGATCTTTCGGCCCAGGACCGCGCCCGCGGCTTCACCGGAGTCATGGTGACCGAGATCCTCAGCGGCAGCCTCGCGGCCCCGCTGCTGCGTCCCGGCGACCTCATCGTGGCGCTGAATCAGGCCCAGGTGAGCAATGCGCGGGAATTCTACTCCCAGGTCGCGGCCTCCGCCTCGGTCCAGCCGACCATCATTCATTTCATCCGCGACAGCCAGGCGCGCCAGGTTTCTCTGCCACCGCTGCCGAAAAAAGAAGAAGAGCCGGAACGGACGAAATAGCGGCGGACTTCCCTGCGTTGTTGAGGGACAATGGGTCCACGGATTCACGCCGGTGCTTCGCTTTCCGGTGACGACCTGCTCCAGTCCTTCCTCCCATGTCCTCTTCCCGATCCTCCCTGGCCTTTCTCGGGGCCGCTGCCGGCCTGGCCGGCATCGTGGCGGCGCTCTACACCTACCGCGGCGCCTTTCACACCGCGGAGGCTTCCGCGACCGATCCCGCGCCCCCGCCGCTGGCGGCTCCCGTGCCGGAGAAAATCGAGGCCAATAGCAAGCCTTCGAAAGCCGACGAGCCACAGGATCCCGAGGCCGCGCTGGCCAATGCCGGGATCGGCGCCATGACCACCGACCCGGCCGACCTGCTGGCGAAAATCGGCAACGCCCTGGAGGCCGGCGATCTCGCCGCGGCGGGCAAGCTGATTGGCAGCGATGCCCTGACCCCGGAGGCCCGTAAGCGTTTGGCGGCGCTGGCGAGCCATGGCGGGGTGAAGCTCAAGCGGCCGGACGCGGTCCAGGAAGTGGGCGAGCTGAGCTTGAACCGGAAAGCCCGCTGGGCCTTGTGGCTGGACGGAGCGGAAACGGGCCGTGACCGCATTTTCTTCGATCTCGAGCGCAAGGATGGCCAGTGGTCGATCGAGTCGCTGGTGCTGCCTCCCGGGGCCAGTGAGCCGGTGCCGAAGGCGGTCATCGTCGACTCACTCGGCATCGCCGACGCTTTCCTGCAGGCCACCCTGCGCCAGGACTTCGAGCGCGCGAAGGAATTCGCCGATTCCGCGACGGTGACCGACGCGAAGATCGCCGGGCTGTGCATCCTCTTTGAGGAGGGGAAATACCGGCTGCGGCCGGAAAAGCCCTTGCGCTCGATCTACCAGCAGACCGCCACCTGCGGTTATCTGGCGAACGTCGAGACCACCGAGGGCGCCAATGCGGCGGAGTTCTCGATGGTGCTGGCCCAGACCGGGAAGAACGACTGGCGGGTCTCCGACCTGAATCTCGACAAGCTGCTGGCCGACTACGCCAGCCGCGTTGCCGGCGGGGACGTCTATTTCACCCCGCTGGTGAAGAACCCGAGGGGTGGCGACACGCTGGTGCTCTACTTCGGCTTCGATGAGGACGAGCTGTCGCCGCGCACGGCCCGCCAGCTGGAGATCGTCGGTCACATCCTGAAGACGGATGCCGGGAAAAAGCTCACCCTTTCCGGGCATACCGACGCCCTCGGCACGGAGCAATACAACAACGGCCTCTCTGCGCGCCGCGCCGCCACGGTGAAGCGCTACCTGGTGGAGTCGGGCGTGTCGAAGGACCAGATCATCACCCTGGCGGAAGGCCAGTCGCAGCCACGGCGGCCGAATTTCACGGAATCCGGCGGCGACAATCCGGACGGACGGCGGGCCAACCGGCGCACCGAGATCTATCTCGATTTCTGAGCGGCGGGGAGGGGACTTCTCTCAAAAAGAAGTGCCGCCAGGAAACTGCAACAAATCCGGACAAACTGCCGTTGCTCCGATTAAGGCCTGGCGGGGTTCGCCTGCCGAACCTCTACAGTCCCTGGCGGCGGCGACAGACAACCCTCCTACGGCACGCCTTGCAACCGCTTTTTGCGTGATTGCGCCCCGCGTGCGCTGGATGAGATTGAATTCACGCCGCAAAGGGTCATCCTGGCGGCCATGGAGCATACGGGGATGCAGGAGTGGGTGGTGATCCTTGGCGTCATCGCTTTCCTGTTCTTCTTTTTCATCTGGCACTGAGCCGCATCCATCATGAACACCCTATCGTTCCTCAATCTTGGCGGGCAGGAGATCATCGTCATCTTTTTTGTCTTCCTGCCGACGATCCTGTTCTTCGCGGCGCTGGTCAGTTGCCTCACGGCGAATTTCGCGGAGTCCACCGACAAGCTGTTCTGGGTCCTTGTGATCCTGTTTGCGCCGGTGATCGGGCCGTTGCTGTGGTTTACGGTCGGGAAGAACAAAGCCCTGAAGGTTTGATGGACACCCTATCGTTCCTCAATCTCGGTGGGCAGGAGCTGATCATCGTTCTGATCGGCGGTGCGCTGCTGCAGATCCTCACGGTCGTGAACTGCCTGAAGTCCCATTTCGTCGAGCCGGTCGACAAGATCGCCTGGATGATGGCGATTCTCTTCATTCCGATCATCGGCCCACTGCTGTGGATCTTCCTGGATCAGCGGACGGAGGAGCGGCGCTAGGTCGTCAGATCAGCAGCATGCAGTCGCCGTAGCTGTAGAAGCGGTATTTCTCCCGCACCGCCTCGCGGTAGGCGGCCAGGACGTTTTCCTGCCCGGCGAAGGCGCTGACCAGCATGATCAGGGTGCTTTCCGGCAGGTGGAAATTCGTCAGCAGGCCGCCGATCACGCGGAAGGGGTAGGGAGGATAGATGAAGATGTCCGTCTCGCCCTGGTGGTCGGCTGCCTCCAGCCGTCCGGGTCCGGTGTTGCTGCGGCCGAGGTGCTCCAGCACACGGGTCACGGTGGTGCCGACGGCGACGACGCGTGCGGCGGCATTGATCCGTGCGGCGGTTTCTTTTCCCAGGCGGTAGCGCTCGGAGTGCATCACGTGTTCCTCCGGCGTCTCGGCCTGGACCGGGCGGAAGGTGCCCACGCCGACGTGCAGGGTCAGGAAATCGTGCGGCAGTCCGGCCAGCAGCTCCGGGGTGAAATGCAGGCCGGCGGTGGGGGCGGCGATGGCGCCTTCTTCGCGGGCGAAGACGGTCTGGTAGCGCTCCTTGTCACCGATCTCGTCCTCGCGGCCCATGTAGTGGGGCAGGGCCAGGTGGCCGTGCTGATCCAGGTCGACCGGGGCGTCCCAGCGGATCAGGCGGTCGCCGTTGTCGAAGGTTTGTACGACAGTTCCCGTAGTTCCGCCGACCGTCACTGTTTTGCCGTCGCGCATCTTTTTGCCCGGCCGCACCAGGCAGCGCCACTCGAGGGGGGACAGGCGGTCCAGGCAGAGCAGCTCGATTTTGCCGTCATCGGAAAAGACCCGCGCCGGGATGACCCGCGTGTCGTTCAGCATCAGCAGATCGTCCTGGCGCAGGTATTCCGGGAAGTCGCGGAACATGCGGTGCTCGATTTTGCCGCTGTCGCGGTGCACGACCATCATCCGCGAGGCCGAACGCTCCGCCAGCGGGCGGGAGGCGATCAGTTCTTCGGGCAGGTCGTAGTGGAAGTCGGAAGTCCGCAGCGGCACGGGGGCGGTTTACCGCCGGATCGTCGGGACGGCAAGGAGGAGCGCATCCCGGGATGTCGATGAGTTGGCCGGGCATCCCCTTTCAGTTTTGAAGAAAGGAAAGCAAGGCGGGATCGCCCCAGACGCGGAAGAGGTTGTTGCGGCCCGGGCCGTCGCCTTTCTCGGTGGCGATCAGCACGCGGGTGCCGTCTTTCTCGACGTCCCATGGCTCGCTTTCGCCGCCGGGCTTCCAGCCGAGGCTCAGCAGGCGTTCCAGGTAGTCCTCCCGACCGGCGCCGTTTTCCGACCAGATGGTGAAGCTGGCATCCGGCTGGGGTTCGTGAGATACGGGGCTTGCCGTAGCATCACCGGAGATCCAGCGGTGGCAGCGTTTCCAGGCGCGCAGGCGCGGCTGCAGCCAGGTCAGGAGGGCGAGTTGCGTCCGGGTCAGGCAATTGTCGTAGGCGGGGTCCAGCGGCCGCAGCGGCTGCATGCGGTCGACCACGCCCTGGTAGCCGGCGAGGCCCATCCGGCCGTGATAGATGATCGAGCCTTCGACTGCCCGGACCGGGCCGCCCGAGTAGACGAAGCCTTCCCATTTCGCGTCGCCGCGGTCGGTGAAGCGGTGCGGGTGCTTGGCGATCAGCAGCGCCTCCGCCCGCCCGTAGCCGAGCTGCTGCTTCAGGTAGCCGCGCAGCGAGGGCCGGCGGTGGTGCCAGACAAAGGCGGTCGGTGCGAAGCCGAGCCGGCAGCCATGGTCCTTGAGCCGCCAGCAGAAATCGACATCGTCCCCGGCGGTGCGGAAGACCGGGTCGAAGCCACCGATGTCGAAGTACGCCGTGCGCCGTACTGCGAGGTTGCAGCCGGGCAGATGCTCCGCTTCGGCATCGCTCAGCATCACGTGGCTGGGCGCTCCCGGAGCGGCGGCGACGACCGCGGCGGCGGAGTCGTGGGGCGGGGGCGGGAGGTTCGGGCCGCCGGCGGCGTCCCAGCCGTCCTGGAAGGCCCTGGAGAGGCCGAGCAGCCAATCCGGATCCGGTTCGCAGTCGTCATCGGTGAAAGCGAGGATCGGGCTGGTCGCGGCCTCCGCGCCGGCATTGCGCGCGGCACTCAGGCCGCCGGGCGGCAGCGTGAGGAGTTTCACGGTGGGGAAATACTTTGCGACGATGAGGGAGGTTTCGTCGGTCGAGCCGTCATCGACCACGATCACTTCGGCGGCCGGGAGATTCTGGTTCAGGATCGCGGTCAGGCAGGCGGCGATCCGCGGCGCGCCGTTGCGGGTGCAGACGATGACCGCGAAGTCCTGCGTTTGCCGGTGAGGCGTCCCGGCGGCGAAGGCCTGGGTGACGGCGGCCAGCGCCGGTTTCGCGGTGCCATCGCGCCTTTCCAGGCCGAAGTCCCAGTCGAGGATCTCCATGGCGGCGTTCCACCAGCGGTCGCTCCAGGCATAGACCGTCATCCCGGCCGCGCCCTCCTCGGCGGCGGCGCGAATGGCCCAGCCCAGGACCTCTGCCTGCTTCTCCGGACCATTGCGCTGTGAATCCAGGCCGAACTCGGAGA
>JAQGPE010000714.1 GCA_028293225.1 Akkermansiaceae bacterium
GCCGCGCGCGTCCTTTGCCAGCTTCCCGGATGCCGCGGCTGCGAAGGCGGTGCTGCCGGAAAAGTCGCCGTATTTCCAGTCGCTCGACGGGAAATGGAAATTCAACTGGGTGGCCACGCCGGCCGAGCGGCCCGCTGATTTCTTCAAGCCGGCCTTCGACACCTCGCGGTGGAAGGACATCGATGTGCCATCGAGCTGGCAGTTGCAGGGCTACGGCACGCCAATTTACACGAACTACACGTATCCTTTCAAATTCGACCCGCCGCGGGTGATGGGCGAGCCTCCGAAGGATTGGACCGCCTTTCACGACCGGAATCCGGTCGGCAGTTACAAGCGGTCCTTCACGGTCCCGGAGAACTGGAAGGGCAAGGAGATCTTCATCAACTTCGACGGGGTCGATTCCTTCTTCTACCTGTGGATCAACGGCAGCTACGCCGGGTTCAGTAAAGACAGCCGCACGGCCGCCTGCTTTGACCTCACCAAGTATCTCAAAGCGGGTGAGAACAGCATCGCCGTGGAGGTCTATCAGTACTCCGACGGAGCCTACCTGGAGGACCAGGACATGTTCCGCCTGAACGGGATTTTCCGCAGCGTCTCGCTCTACGCGACGTCGAAGGTGCAGATCCGCGATGTCTTCGCGCTGCCGGACCTGGATGCGAACTACAAGGATGGCACGCTGAACGTGAAAACGATCGTGCGCAATTTGGATAGCAGGGCCCAAGCCGTCAAAGAGCTGAAGGTCGCCCTGTTCGATGCCAGCGGCGAGGAAGTCGCTTCCGGCGGCAGCCTCGCGGGAAGCACGCTCAACAGCGGCGCCGAGGTCGAGATTCCCCTCACCCTCACTCTGGCCAATCCTGCGAAATGGACCGCCGAGACACCGAACCTTTACACGCTGATCGTCTCGACTGCCGATGAAGCCGTTTCCCTGCGCACCGGCTTCCGCAAGGTCGAGATCAAAGGCGGCATCTACCTGATCAACGGGCAGCCTGTGAAGTTCAAGGGCACCAATCGCCACGAGATGTATCCTGATACGGGACACGCCGTAACCCGCGAGCAGATGGTGCTGGATATCGTCCGGATGAAGGAGGCGAACATCAACCACGTCCGCACCTGCCACTACCCGGACGACCCGTATTGGTATGAGCTTTGCGACACCTACGGCATCTACGTTCTGGACGAAGCGAACATCGAGACCCATGGCTCCGGCTACGGCGCGGGCTCGCTATCGCACCCGCCGGAATGGCGGGCCGCGCATGTGGACCGCGTGACGAACATGGTCCAGCGCGACAAGAACCACGCCTCCGTGGTAATCTGGTCGCTGGGCAACGAAGCCGGTCCGGGCAAGAATTTCCAGGCCGCTCACGATGCGCTGAAGGCGATCGACACGTCCCGTCCCGACCACTACGAGCGCAACAACTCGATCGTCGACATCGACAGCGCGATGTATCCGAGCGTGGACAACGTTCAGGCGATCGCCGCGGAAAAGAAGCGCACCAAACCTTTCTACATCTGCGAATACGCGCACACCATGAACAACGCCATGGGCAACCTGGCGGACTACTGGGAGGCGATCGAGAGCAGCGACAACATCATCGGCGCGTCGATCTGGGAATGGCAGGACCAGGCGATCTACGCCAAGGAAATTGGCGGCAAGGTCACGGTCGATCTGAGCCGCGGCAAGCCGGAACCGGGCGTACGCAAGTTCCTGGCGTATGGCGGCAATTTCGGCGACCGGCCCAATGACGGGCTGTTCATTCTGAAGGGCGTGGTGTTCGCGAATCGCGACCCGAAGCCGGCCTTCGCTGAAGTGAAGCGGGTCTATCAGGACATCGTGGTGACCGGCGGCAAGGCCGCGACCGGTGAGGTGGAGGTTTTCAACAAGTACTTCTTCCGCGACCTGTCCGGCTATGAGATGCGCTGGACTTTGAGTGAGGACGGCAAGGTCATCGACCAGGGAACGCTGGCGGCTCCGGCTTTGGCGCCGCGCCAGAAGAGCACGGTCAAGCTGGGCTTTGCGGACTCCAAGCGCGATCCGCAGGCCGACCACCGGCTGCGCGTTTCCTTCCACCTGAATGCGGACACGCTGTGGCAGAAGAAAGGCTACGAAGTGGCGGCCAGCCAGCTTTCCGCCAATCCGCAGCCGGTTGAACGTCCGGCGATCGAAGCGGCCGGCAAGCTGTCGACCCAGGACAACGGCGCACGCATTACGGTAACGGGTGCGGGCTTTTCCACCGCGATCGACAAGAAGAGCGGGGCACTGGTTTCGCTGATCTATCGCGGTCAGGAAACGCTGGCGGGAGGGTCGAAGCTGAATGCCTTCCGCGCCTTCACCGACAATGACAAGTGGGTCGCGGGCGAGTGGTTCGCCGCCGGGCTGCACACGCTGGAGGACAAAGCCAGCGAGGTGAAGTCGCAGACAGGTCCCGCCGACTCGGTGCGGATCATCGCCAAAGTGCGCTCGCAGGGCGCGCGGGCCGATCGCATGCGCGACCTCACCAGCGGAACCCATCACCTGGACAATGGTCCAGCGCTGGGTGAGAACGATTTCCACTTTGAAAGCACCTATGTCTGGACGGTGCTGCCGGACGGCACGGTGGCGCTGGATGTGGTCGGCGGCGGCTCCGGCACGCCGATCGTGATCCCGCGGATCGGCCAGCAGTTCCTGGTTTCTCCAAAGCTGTCGAACTTCACCTGGTATGGCCGCAGTGGCGAGACCTATCCCGACCGCAAGACCGGCGGCGATATCGGCCTCTTCAAAGAAAAGGTGAAGGATCTGCTGTCCCCCTACCCCAAGCCAATGGACATGGGGAATCACGAGGACGTGACGTGGTGCGCCCTGACCGACGACGCGGGCAACGGCCTGCTGGCGACGGCGCGCGGCACGCGGATGTCCGCGACGGCGCTGCCTTGGGACCCGATGCAGCTGATGACCTCGCAGCACCTGATCGATCTGCCGGTCAGCGCGCACAATGTGCTCTCACTGGATGACCGGGTGCTGGGACTTGGCGGAGCCAGTTGCGGGCCGCCACCGCTGGAGCGGGATAAAGTACGTTCCGGATCGTACCATTTCGGTTTCACCC
>JAQGPE010000732.1 GCA_028293225.1 Akkermansiaceae bacterium
GAGGTCGATCTTCGAATCGTCCGCGTGGTCGCGCAGAAAGCCCTCCCGGTCCTTGGCGACGCGTGGTTCCAGAAGCCCCTGGGGATCGACCAGATAGGACTGGGGCTTGGCGCCGAAATAGGCTTCCAGGAAGCGGTCCGGCACCTCACGGCGCATGGAGGATTCACCGGAAACCTCGGAGGCAGTCGGCGGCTCGGCATCGGTGGGGCCTGGACCGGGCTTCTCCGCCGGATCGGTGCCGAGCAGGCTCCAGCCGGGCACCAGCTTGCCGGTGTTGACCTCCTTGCGATCGGCGTCGCTCCACTCCGGAAGATCGGGCTTCACGATGGTGGCCGCATGGGCCGCGACTGTGATCAGGGTGAGGAAAGACAGGGTGAGTCTCACTTCTCCACCTCCTCGCGCTTGCCGGCATAGGGGCGATGGCCCTCGCGGATGCGGCGGGCGATTTCCCCGGTGCGCTTCGGCGGGGCGACCTTGCGTTCGAACTTCTCCGGATCGCGCTTCGCCTGGCGGCTGCGCTTGGCGAGGATCTTCGAAAGCTGCTCAACGACCCGGACGATGCCCTCCGCATAACGGCCCTCCAGCCAGTAGGCATGGGCCCGGGAGAGGCAGATGAAGGTGTCGTCCTCGGTGAGAAAGGGATCGAGCAGGTAGCCCCAGGTGACGCCGGCGGATTTCGCCTCCGGATCGATGGAAAGCAGGATGCCGGCTTCATTCGGCTTTTCCACCGGCACGTCCTCGAAGGCGGCGCGGTTCAGGAGCCAGAAGCCGAACTGGCGGAGATTGCCGCCGGTTTCAGACGAGCCGCCGGTGTGGACGGCGAAGAACAATTGCGGGAAGAGCTTGCCGAATTTGGCCTGGGCCTTTTCGACCTTGCCGCGTTCGCGGGACCGCATCAGACCGCCGACGTCGGCCAGCAGGCGCAGCGACACTTCCCCACTGCCAAAACGGGCGTCCGCATCGGCGATGGAAAACCCGCAATGGGGGCATGGAACAGCCCCGCGGTGGATCACCTGCACGCAGCGCGGACACTTCATCGGCGCACGCAGACTACGGGATCGCCCGTAGTTCGTCAAAACGAATTATCAAGGCATCCTTACTTACTGTCGCCCTGCCAGGTCTGGTCGATGAAAGCGATCAGGGTCGGGATGGCCTGGTCGAGCGTTTTCGCGGTTTCCTCGTAAGCCTTGCGCCCCATGCCGATGGGGTCCGGGACATCGGCGCCGACGCCCTTGCCGGGGAGATCGACAAACTCGCAGGTCAGGTAGAATTTGTCGGTGTAGTCCGGGAACATCGACTCGAGGATCTCGAGGTGGCCGGAGGTCATCGCGAAGATGTGGGTCGAGCTTTCGACAAGAGCCTTCGTGACCGGCTGGCTGCCGCTGTTGCCGAGCTTGATGCCGCGGCCATCCAGCAGCCGGGCGGTGTCGCGGGCGGTCGGATCGCCGCGATGGGCGGAGACACCGGCGGAGGCGACCTCGAAATCGCCGCGCTTTTCGACCGCCTTGCGGAACAGGCCTTCAGCCATGGGGCTGCGGCAGGTGTTTCCGGTGCATACGAAGAGGACTGATTTCTTGGCCGACATCTGGGGCTAACATGTGGGCAGATCAGGGACGGGTCAAGGCGGGGGCACCGGAGAGCTGGCGGGCCAGACCGGTGAAAAATTTCCGGCGCTCCGGCGACTTTTTCAGTACTCTTTTCGCGACCGCTGGCGAATATGCGATGACCATGGACGTTTCCGATCAGGATTTGCTGCAACGTTTTGCCACCTGCCAGGATGAGGAAGCCTTTAGTGCACTCGTCAAACGGCATGTGAATCTGGTGCTCGCCACGGCAAGGCGGGTCACCAGCAGCGACGACCTGGCGAGAGATGCGGCGCAGAACACCTTCATCCGGCTGGCGCAACAGGCGAAACGGATCCCGCGGGAGGTCCTGCTGGCAGCCTGGTTGCACCGGACCTGCCGGTCGCTCGCGGTGGATCTGGTGCGCTCCGAGGCGCGGCGCCGGAAACAAGAAATGAAAGCGGCCGCCTTTCCGAGAGATGACTCCGCCGATTCGCAATGGCCGCTGATGGCTCCGGTCATTGACGATCTGGTCGAGCAACTTGGCGATCAGGATCGTGAGATCATTCTGCTGCGCTATTTCCAGAACCGCACCTACGCCGCGGCGGGAAAGGCGCTGGGGCTGCAGGAACAGGCGGCGCGGAAAAGGGCTGAACGGGCGCTGAGGAGATTGCGAAGCCTGCTGCGCGGCCGAGGCATCACAACGACATCGGCGGCTCTTGCTTCGATACTCCCCGCCTATGCCGCGGAAATAGCCCCGGAGGCGGTGGCCGCTGCCGTCGCAGGCGCCGCCCGCGGAATTGTGCCATTGCCGGTGGGAAGGGCAATTTTCCGGCTGTTGTCCTTGCGAAGGGTAGCGGCGCTTTCCGGGGTGATCGTGGTGGGGTTGATCCTGGCACTGAAGACTTCATCGAGCCCGGACCCCTCCCCTGCCGCAATGATTGAGGAGATCAATCCGAACCTCATTGCGCGGCACAGGCCCTCGCCACCCAAAGAAGCCAACGCTGAACTAAATGCGGTCAGCACCTTTCCCCAAAGCATTCATCACCGCTTCACCCGGGCACCGGACGGGCGGAGCGTCACCATGGAGACCTTGGACGACGCCGGAGCGATCATTCTGGTCACCGTCTACCGGCTCAGCGATGAGGGGAAGCTGCTGAACAGCGCGATCTTCGATGCCCATGGAACCAAGCTCTTCACTGCCCGCTATGGGTACAGCAAGAAGCCGGACGTGACCTGCGGCAAGCTGGTGGAGGAGCAGATGTTCGACGCACGGGCGAAACGCATCGGCCCGGGCGGGGTGGAAATGCCCGTTCGCCGCTTTATCTACAGGTATGCTTCCGATGGAAGTCCCATGGCTCCTGTGAAGATCGTCCTGGAGCCCGGCGGCAAGCATATCGAAGTCTTTGGCGCGGCGGCCACCGGACGGAATTTCGAAGAAGCTTCGCCGTAGCACGGAGAGAAGCTTGGGTTGCCAAAGGGGAAGAGCGGTGCAGGGTTAGGGCCTCGATATGATGCGACGATTCCTCATTTCCTCCGCACCGTGGTTGGCTGTCCTGCTGGTGGGGAGCTGTGGCGTTCCGACAGCCTCGCACCAGTCGGGGCAGGATCTTGCGAGGATTGCCGGTGAGCAGCCGCGGGACCGGGCGACACTGTTCGTTCACATTCCGGCCAATATGCCGGGGGTGAAGGCGACGGTATCGATCGATGGGCGGGACGTCGCGAAGCTGCCGGCGGGAGCATTTACGAAGGTCAGCCTTTCACCGGGGCGGCATCGGATCGGGGTAAAATACCCGCCGCTGCTGGGGCGGAAGGTTTCGGACTACTCGCTGCCGGGTGAGCCGGGGTTGAGCTATCATTTGAAGCTGGTCGATGGGGGCGGGCCGCAGAGGGCTTCCGGGTCGGCGATTGCGAATGAGTTCACCCAGGCGAGTGCGCGGTTGATGCCGATGGCGGCGGGGGATGGGCTGGAGTATGCGAGGCGGGAGACTTATTCGCCGGCTAGGTGAGGGTGGTTTTCTCTGGAGGTTGAAGTGCGGCCTCCGGCCGGGGGCAATCCGGACGAAGGGAGAGGCGGACCAGTGGAGAAGAGCGAACGCGGCGGAATGCAGGGAGGAAGAAGCGTAAGGGCGCGTCCGTCGTGCGTGCTTTCGCACGGTGAGTGGACCAGGGGTTTCACCCCTGGCTTTCACATTTCGCCCACTTCGGGGCTCTATGAAAAGCGCGGCTTACCGCCGTATGCTATTCCGAGCAGCCAAGGGACGTGGCAGCCACTTGGCGAGCATGAGACGGGCTGGTGACGGCAATCCCGTGCATCGCTCATTGACGATCGGAGGGCACCCGAGTAACGCCCGGTGCGACCAGGAACTCTGCGCGCACCCGACATGTCAGCCCCACCAGCCCCTTCAGGGAACGAAACCGGCGACACGGCTGCGGAAGCCGCTCCCCTGCCCCCCCAGAAGGCGGTTCGCGGCGGGGCGGTGTTTGTGGCGGCGGGGATTTTCCTGAGCCGCATCGCCGGGCTGATCCGGGCGCGGGTTTTCGCTCACTACTTCGGCCTCAGTGACTCGGCGGATGTCTTCAACGCGGCTCTCAAGATCCCGAATTTCCTGCAAAACCTGCTCGGCGAGGGGGTGCTCTCGGCGTCTTTCATCCCGGTCTACGCCCGGCTGCTGGGAGAAAAGAAATCCGTCGAGGCCGACCGGGTGGCGGGAGTCATCGCGACGCTGCTGGCCCTCGTCGCTTCGCTACTGGCGCTGCTCGGGGTGTTCCTGGCTCCGTACATGACGACCCTGATCGCGCCAGGTTTCGCGCCGGACAAGCTGGCGCAGACGGTCCGCTGTGTGCAGATCCTTTTCCCCTCGGTAGCCCTGCTGGTGATGTCGGCCTGGTGCCTGGGGGTCCTGAACAGCCACCGCCGCTTCTTCCTTTCTTACATCGCCCCGGTTGTCTGGAACGCGGCGATCATCGGCGCCCTGCTGATTTTCGGTGGCCGGCAATCACTGGAGCAATTGGCAAGGACCGCCTGCTACGGACTTCTGGCCGGCAGCCTCCTCCAGTTCGCGGTACAATTGCCCACGGTTATCAAGCTGGCGCCGGATCTGAAATTCGGGGTGGACTGGACCTCCCAGAATGTCCGGCTCGTCCTGAAAAGCTTCAGTGGCGTGGTGGTGGGACGCGGGGTCGTCCAGATCAGCGCCTATATCGACATGATCCTGGCGAGCTGGCTGCCGAAGGGCGTCACCACACTGCTTACCAACGCGCAGACCCTCTATCTGCTCCCGGTGAGCCTTTTCGGGATGTCGGTTTCCGCCGCCAGCCTAGCGGAGATGTCGCGGGATCAGAGCGGCGGGGACGACGAAGCCAATTATCAGAAACTGCGCACCAGACTCGATACCGGCCTGAGGCAGATTGCGTTCTTCATCGTGCCGTCGACGGCGGTGTTCATCTTCCTGGGGGACATCCTGGCGGCCGCCATTTTCCAATCCGGGGAGTTCAAAGCGGACAGTGTCCGCTACCTTTGGCTCACCCTGGCAGGCAGCGGAGTCGGCTTGCTGGCATCCACTCTGGGCCGCCTGTATTCCTCCACTTTCTATGCTCTGCGGGATACGCGCACGCCCCTGCGCTTCGCCGTCGTCCGGGTGGTGCTGACCACGGTGCTGGGAACTCTCTGCGGGATCTACGTTCCCCGCTGGTTGGGCGTCGATGGCATGTGGGGTTCCATGGGGCTCACGGCTTCCGCCGGAGTCGCGGGCTGGATCGAGTTCACCTTGCTGAGGCGCGCCCTGAACCGCCGGATTGGGAACACCGGGCTCGATGTTTCCTTCCTGGCCCGGTTGTGGGTGCCGGCCCTGGTCGCCGCGCTGGCGGGATGGGCGATGAAATACCTGACGGGCATGGTCAACCAGTCGTTCCACCTTCACCCGATCGTCGTCGCGATCCTGGTCTTCGCCGACTTCGGGATCTTTTATTTCGGCGGTACGCTGCTGGCCGGGGTGCCACAGAGCCAGGCGCTCTACCGCACCGTTCTGCGCCGCCTGGGTCTGCGGAAGCGGGCGTGATTTCTTCCGGGATCAGGGGGCTGAGTTCAGGCGGGTTTCCCACTCCTGGTCGCTGAGGTGGATTTTCAGCGTGCCCTCGGTGCCGGTCGCGGCACCGGGAGGCGTCCAGCGCGCCCAGCCGGCGCCTTCGTAGAGCTGGCCGCGCCCGTCCGGGAAGGGGCCGATCCAGCGCAGGCGGGCGTAGTTCGGGCCTTTGCCGACGTGGATCTCCGGCTGAATTTTGACGGCCGAGAAGGCGAGAATGCCGGCGCGGCGGCCGCCGGGGCCGGCTGCTTTCAGGGAGGCGTAGTTGTTTCCCGGGCCGAAGCTGGCGCTCTTTGAGCCGCGCTCGCCGGGATTGGCATAGAGGCGGGACAACTCCTTGAAGGTCGGGAGTTGATTTTGCGGCAGGCCTTCCTGAGCGGTTTCACGCGGATTGATGCGCGCGGGCAGGCTGACGTAGATGTCGGCGGGGAAGTTGCGGCCTTGAACCGGGGTCTTTTGGGAGGCGCAGCTGGAGACGAGAAGGGCGGATGCCGCGAAAGCTGACAGCCGGAAAATATTGGTGGGAGAGATGGAGTTCATCGCACCCTATCCTCGCCTGTCTTCTTCTTTCCGCACTGGAAAAGATCCCTTCGCGGGCGGCGGTTATTTCCGCGAGGACGTCCAAGTGTGGATGACGTCGAGGAAGGCCTGCAGATAGCGCTGGGCCTTGGCTTCGCCGATGCCGGGAACGGCTTTGCCTTCCTCGATGGTTTTCGGGCGGTAGCGGGCCAGGGCCTCCAGGGTCTTGTTCGAGAAGACCACGTAGGAAGGCACGCTTTCGTTGTTGGCGATGCGGGTGCGCAGGTCGCGGAGCATCGAGTAGAGCTCCGGATCGAAGCCCATGTCGGGCAGGAAATCCGTGCCGCCGGTGCCGCCGACTCCGGAGGTGGAGGGCCAGGCGAGGCGGAAGCTGCCACCGCCGCGCATGATTTTTTCCCCCAGCGGGGTGAGGGTGATGAGA
>JAQGPE010000735.1 GCA_028293225.1 Akkermansiaceae bacterium
AGTGCTAGGATGGCGCGTTTGAACCGCACCATCGTCATCGCAGGAGGAGGGCTGGCAGGCTTGTCGCTTGCCGCCGGCCTCCGCCTGCGCGACGTTCCGGTCGTCGTGCATGAGGCCGGCAGCTATCCGCGCCACCGCGTCTGTGGCGAATTCATCTCCGGCGTCAGCTCCGGGACGCTGCAGGCCCTCGGCATCGAGGCGGCTTTCTGCGATGCCCTGCACCATCGCACCGTGACCTGGTTCAGCGCAGGCGCACGGGTTCACGAGGATGTCCTCCCCACCCCTGCGCTCGGCATTTCACGGCATCGTCTGGATGAGCGCTTGAGAGCCCGCGTGATCGATCTCGGCGGTGTGGTGCGGGAAAAGTCCCGCATCCCCCGTGCTCCAGCAGAGGGCCAGGTCTGGGCCGCCGGACGGCTGCCGGTGAAAAGCGCATGGCTCGGTCTCAAGGCGCACTTCGCAGATCTGCCAATGGAGTCCGACCTGGAAATGCACCTCGGCTCAAACGGCTACGCCGGACTCGCGAAGATCGAGGACGGACAGGTGAACCTCTGCGGCCTCTTTCGCGCCGATCGTTCGTTGAAAGCCAGCGGCTCCAGCCTGCTGCTGGCCTACCTCCGCGCCGGCGGAAACCACTCGCTTGCCGATCGCCTGGCCGCTGCCCGGGTCGATGAAGCCTCATTTCTCGGCGTGGCCGGCTTCTCCCTCGGCCGACAGCCCGCGGAAGCCGGGATCTGCGCCATCGGCGATGCCGAAAGCATGATCCCACCCTTCACCGGCAATGGCATGAGCATGGCCTTCCAGTCCGCGGAATGCGTGTTGGAGCCTCTGGAGGCCTGGAGCAACGGCGGCATCTCCTGGGAAAGTACCATCGATCTCGTACAATCCCGCCTGCGCAAACGCTTTCACCGCCGCCTGACCGCCGCCGGCCTGCTGCATCCGTTTTTGCTCAGGCCTCTCGGACGCTCTCTCATTGGCGCCCTGGGTCGCAGTCACACGCTGCCTTTCCGTTCTCTTCTCTCCCTCGTTCGCTGATGATGTATCTTGAAGCACTTGCCACGGCCGTCCCGCCGCATGCCTTTTCCCAGCCGGATTGCCTCGCGGCCCTGCGGATCACTCCGTCGTACGCGGTGCTTCATCCACGATCAAAGGCGCTGCTTTCCAAGGTCCTCGGCAATGGCGTGGCAGGCATCGAAAAACGCCATTTCTGCCTGGAGGAGATCGCTCCGGTCGTCTCTCTCAGCGCCCAGGAGTTGAACGAAACCTTCGAGCGCGAAGCTCCTGTCCTGGCGGCTCGCGCGGTCTCCGCGGCTCTCAAGAAAGCGGGCGTTCAGGCCGCGGATCTCGATGCGCTCTTCCTCTGCACCTGCACCGGCTATCTTTGCCCCGGCCTCACCAGCCACGTCGCGGAGGCGCTCGGGATGAACGCCGCGGCCTACCTGCAGGATCTCGCCGGGCTCGGCTGCGGCGCGGCCATTCCGCTGCTGCGCTCCGCCCAGGGCTTCCTCGCCACTCATCCGGGGGCGAAGGTGGCCACGGTGGCGGTGGAGGTCTGTTCCGCCGCCTTCTTTGCCGACAATGACCCCGGCGTGTTGATTTCCCTCTGCCTCTTCGGTGACGGCGCGGCCGCGGCGATCTGGTCCGGCGAGGCGGCTCCCGGCAAATGGCAGGCCGGTCATTTCACCACCGTCCACCGCCCGGAGCAGCGGGAGAAGATCCGCTTCGTCAATCGCGGCGGCAAGCTCTGCAACCAGCTCGACAAGACCGTCCCCGGCCTCGCCGCGGAGGCGGTCGCCGAACTCTACGCCCGGCGCTCCGCCGACCCCGACCGGGTGCTGGCTCATTCGGGCGGCCGTGACGTCATCGATGCCCTCGAGGAAAAGCTTCCCTACCCACTCGACGACACCCGCGCCGTGCTCCGCGACTACGGCAACATGAGCAGCCCCTCGGTTCTGTTCGCCCTCGACCGAGCCCTCCAGGATGACCGCGGCGAAAAGCGCTGGTGGCTCACCGCCTTCGGCGCCGGCTTCGCCGCCCATGCCTGCGAGTTGTGGCGCGACTGATTTCAGAGGAAGCGATGCATCACGAAAGCATCGACCAACCCCAGGGTCTGGTGCCGGAAGACCTTCGGCAATGTTCCCACGATCTGAAATCCGTGCTTCTGCCACAGTTTCACCGCCACCCCGTTGGTGCTGACCACGATGTTGAACTGCATCGCGGCAAAGCCCAGGTCCCTTGCCATCGCGAGGGAGTGCTCGCACATGGCCGAACCCACGCCCCGCCCGCGGGCCGCGCCGGAGACCATGTAGCCTGCATTGGCCACGTGGGATCCCAGCCCGGGCTGGTTGGCCTTCAAAATATAGGTGCCCAACACCTCCCCGGCATCGACCGCGACAAAGGCATGGGTGCCCGCGGCCAGCCAGTAGGCCAGCGCGTCCTCCCTGCCGATGGCGGGATCGAAGACATAGGTGTCGCCGTTCGCCACCACGGCGCTGAAAATTCTCCAGATCGACTCGGCGTGGCTTTGATCGGCGGGGATGATGTCCATCTCGGTGCCTTATCAATCGCCGGAATGCATTCTGCATCAAGCAGACTTCTGTGCCATTCAGCCGTTCACTGAATCACTCTGATCTTGCCTGATTCCCTCTCTTTCCCATGCTGACGGTATCGGCATGTACGACGTCATCATCATTGGAGGAGGTCCCGGGGGCAGCACGGCAGGAAGCGCTTTGGCAATGGCGGGGAAAAAGGTCCTGATCCTGGAGCGGGAGCGGTTTCCGCGCTTTCACGTCGGCGAGTCGCTGATTCCCTTCGGCAACGATGAGCTCAAGGCTATCGGCGTCTGGGACAAGATGATGGCCGGCGATTTCATGCCGAAGCTTGGCGCCGAGTTCGTGCTCGGGAACTCGAAGGCCGGTATCAAGATCCTCTTCGGGCGCTACCTGAAGCCCGGCTACGCCCAGACCTTCCAGGTCGAGCGCGCCAAGTTCGACAACTTGCTGCTGGAGCACTCGGTTTCGCTGGGCTGCGAAGTCTGGCAGGAGACCAAGGTGAAATCGGCGAACGTCACCAACGACGGCGTCACCGTGCAGTGCGAAAAAGACGGCGCCACCCACGAGCTTTCCGCCCGCTGGATCCTCGACGCCAGCGGCCGCGATGCCTTCCTCGGCAAGCAGATGCAACTGCCGAAGACCGACCTGGGCCTGCCGAAGAAGTTCGCGACCTTCGCCCATTTCCGCGGCGTGAAACGCAACGAAGCTCCGGCGCACGGCCACATCACGGTGGTCCGCCTGGACTTCGGCTGGTTCTGGATGATCCCGCTCGATGCCGAAAAGACCTCGATCGGCCTAGTGCAGACCCTCGACCATTTCAAGGCCACCGGCATGAAGCCGGAGGAGTGCTTCGAGCACGTCGTCGCCACCACCACGGAGCTGCAAAAGCGCATGGCCGGCGCCGAGCGGGTCAGCGACTACGCCTTCGCTGGCGACTACACCTACCGCCACCTGCAGAACGCCGGTCCGCGCTGGCTGCTGATCGGCGACGCCGCCGGCTTCATTGACCCGATTTTCTCTTCCGGAGTGATGCTTGCGGTCAAATCCGGCTTCCTCGCCGCCAAGCAGGTGGTCGCCGCCGATGAGGCCGGCCAGCCCCTCGGCGCCGCTGCCCAGGCCCGCTACACCAAGGAAGTCGGCAAGATGTGCGAGGTGTTCCTGAACATGATCAAGATGTTCTACAACAATCACGCCTTCGAGGTCTTCATGACCCCGCAGCCCCCGCGTGGCATGGAGTGGGCGGTGAACAATCTGGTCGCCGGCAACACCAATCTCGGCTGGCGTCTCAAGCTTCAGGTCTGGCTCTTCTACAGGGTCTGCTGGATCCAGCGCCGCTTCGCGATCGTGCCGAAGCTCGATCTCTCGGACAACCCCGCCAGTGCAACTCCGCAGGCCTGAAAGCCGCCAGGAGCCTGCCCCGGCCGCAGCCACAAAACCCCATTTCCTGCCTTCAATCCGCTAATCCGAAAATCCGGAAATCTGTGAACCATTGGCCCGAATCTCGGAACCGAGCCACGGATCAACCGGATTTCTAACAAATTACCCATGAACGAGATGCCACCCGGCCCCGCCGAAAGCTACGACGTGATCGTCCTGGGCGGAGCCCTCTCCGGAGCCGCGACTGCGATCCTCCTGCTGCGAAGCAATCCGGGCCTCCGCGTCCTGATCGTCGAGCGCTCCGAAAAGCTGACTCGCCGGGTCGGGGAGGCGACCGTGGAGGTCAGTGCCTTTTTCATGGGCCGCGTGCTGGGGCTCACCCAGTACCTGAACGAGCATCACATCGCCAAGCAGGGTCTGCGCTTCTGGTTCCGCAATGAGCAGGTCGAGTCGATCGACCAGGCCAGCGAACTGGGCGCCCGCTACCAGGTACGGCTTCCGTCGTATCAACTCGACCGCGCTTCCTTCGATGAAGAAGTGCTGCGCCGTGCCGGGCTGGGCGGAGCGGAGATCCTGCGACCCGCCACGGTAAAGAACGTCCAGCTCGTCGCCGGCGGCGAACAGGTGGTCGAGCTGAAATATGCCGACACCAGCTACACGGTGAAAGCCCGCTGGGTGGTCGATGCCTCGGGCGTCGCGGCCCTGCTCGCCCGCAAGAACGGCTGGTGGAAGCGCAATACCGAGCACCCGACCGCTGCGGCCTGGTCGCGCTGGAAGGGCCTGAAGGACTGGGACGGCCTGGAACTGGCGGCGAAATATCCCGAGTGGTCGAAAGTGGTTCACGGGATCCGCGGCACCGCGACCAACCACATCATCGGCGACGGCTGGTGGAGCTGGTGGATCCCGCTGAAAGGCGGCGACACCAGCGTCGGCGTGGTCTTCGACCAGCGCATCGTCGATTGGCCGGAGGGCGGCAAGGTCGCCGATCGCCTGAAGGATTTCCTGATGAAGCACCCGGTCGCCCGGGAGATCCTGGCCGATGCCGAATACGACGAGGAAGACGTCCACTGGCGCCGCCACCTGGCCTACTACAGCACCACCTTTGCCGGCGACGGCTTCGTGCTGGTGGGAGACGCCGCCGCCTTCATGGACCCTTTTTACAGCCCGGGCATGGACTGGATTTCCTTCTCCACCAGCAGCGCGGCCAACCTGATCACCCAGCAGCGCAGCGGTGTGGCGATGGAGGAAAAGATCGCCCGCTACAACCGCGATTTCGCCACCTGCCACCGCCGCTGGTTCCTTTCGGTCTACAAGGACAAGTACCACTACATGGGCGAGTTCGACCTGATGAGCCTGGCCTTCCGCCTCGACCTCAGCCTCTACTACTGGGGCGTGGTCGAACCGCCCTTCCGCGAAGGCGCCAAAGCCCTGCTGTCGCCGCCGTTCTCTCCACCCAGCGGCAAGGTCTTCGCCGGCCTGATGAGCCTCTACAACCGCCGCTTCGCCACCATCGCCAAGCGCCGCCGCCGGCTCGGCCTGCTCGGCCGTACCAACAAGGGCAACCGCTGCCTGATCCCCGGCTTCACGCTGGAGCGCAAGGACATGCTGCGCCTCTTCGGCATGCTCCGCGAGTGGGCGATGCTGGAACTCCGCGAAGGCTGGCGTTCCTGGGGCCGGGCCACCGCAGACGAACCGCTTCCGGAAATCGCCCGTCCGCCCATGCCCGAGCCGGAAGGCTGAGATGCCTCGCCGTTGATTCACCGCTCTCCTCCGAAAATGAAACGCAACGCTCTCTTCTACTTTGCCGTGCTGGCCCTGGTGGGGCTCGGCATCGCCGGAATCCTCCAGCTGGGCGGCAAGTTGCCTGCTCCAGTCGCTCCGGCAGCGGTTTCTGTCGCGGCCGCTGCGCCTGCGGCCACTTCTCCGCCGACGATGCTTGGCGCGATGCTCGCCGATCTGGGTCAGAATTTCAACGCGCCGCTCAGCCATCTCTTTCTGCAACTGCTGGTGATCATCGCGGCCTCCCGGCTGATGGGCTGGCTGTTCACGAAATTCGGCCAACCGGCGGTCGTCGGCGAGATGGCGGCGGGGATTCTACTAGGGCCTTCGTTGTTCGGCCTGCTCGCCTCGGGCGCTTTCCATTTCGTGTTCCCGGATTCCTCGCTCGGCGTGCTGAAGATGTTCAGCCAGATCGGCGTCTGCCTGTTCATGTTCGCGGTCGGGATGGATCTGAATGTGAAGAACATCCGCAATAAGGCCCACACCGCGGTAATGGTCAGTCACGCCAGCATCATCGCACCGTATTTCCTCGGCGTGGTGCTCGCGTATTTCCTCTACAGCAGCCTCGGCCAGCCCGGTTCCAGCTTCATGGCCTTCGCGCTGTTCATCGGCATTTCGATGAGCATCACCGCCTTTCCGGTGCTGGCGCGGATTCTCCAGGAGCGCGGTCTTTCGAAGACCTCTCTGGGCACCACCGCGATCACCTGTGCGGCCGTCGATGATGTCACGGCCTGGAGCATCCTGGCCTTCGTCGTCGCCCTGGCCCGCGCCACCAGCGTCGGCGCATCGGCGCTGAATCTGACCCTGGTGCTCGGCTTCGTCGCTCTGATGATCTTCGTCGTCAGGAAAATGCTGCCACGTCTGATCGGCCAGGAGGCGCTGGAGCGGCCTGAGCCGTCCAAGGGCGTCCTCGCCGGGGTCGTGTGTCTTGTGGTGGCGGCGGCGCTCTGCACCGAGGTGATCGGCATTCACGCCCTCTTCGGGGCCTTCCTCGCCGGGGCGATCATCCCGGAAACGGCTGACTTCCGCCATAAGCTTACCGTTCGCATCGAAAGCTTCAGCTCGGTCCTGCTGCTGCCGCTGTTCTTCGCCTTCACCGGCCTGCGCACTCAGATCGGTCTGCTCAACGACGTCCAGGGCTGGATGATCTGCCTGCTGATCATCGTGGTCGCCACCGTCGGCAAGCTCGGCGGCACCGCCCTGACCGCCCGTTTCACCGGCATGAACTGGCGCGACTCGCTGCAGCTCGGCGCGTTGATGAATACCCGCGGCCTGATGGAGCTCATCGCTCTGAACATCGGCTACGACCTCGGCATCCTCTCGCCGCGGATCTTCGCCATGCTCGTCATCATGGCGCTGGTCACCACCGCCCTGACCGGCCCGCTGCTCAGCCTCTTCGAACGCCTGCGGGCCCCGGAAATCGATCCGGGCAACTACGTCAAACCCTGACCGGGCGGCTGCGGCTCATTCCCCGGTGTCCGGATACGAACCCAGCAGCTTCACCATGGAGCAGTGCTTTTCCAGCTCCATGATCGCATCGCGCAGCGCCGGATCATCGCAGTGACCGGCCAGGTCGACATAGAAGATGTATTCCCAGTCCTTCCGCTTGGAAGGGCGGGACTCGATCTTCGACATGTTGATGTGAAACTGGTCGAACGCCTGCAGCGCCCGCACCAGCGAGCCCGGCCGGTCGTGGATCGCGAACAGGATCGAGGTGCGGTCATTCCCCGTCACCGGGCAGGTCTTTTCGCCGATCACCAGGAAGCGCGTGGTATTGGTCGCGCGGTCCTGGATCGATTCTTCCAGCAGCGTCAGTTCGTAAATCTCCGCCGCCAGAGGACTGCCGATCGCCGCCGCGCCATCCGCCGCATGCTCCTTGGCCAGCTGGGCGGCACGGGTGGTGGAGGAAACCTCGACCAGATCCGCTTCCGGGAAATTCTTCAGGATCCAGTTGCGGCACTGCCCCAGCGCCTGCGGGTGCGAATACAGCGTCTTGATCTGCTCCCGGGGAATCGCCGCCATCAGCCCGTTCTCGATCCGCAGCAGGATCTGCGCGCAGATCTGCAACGGTGAGTCGACGAACAGATCCAGCGTGTGCGACACCGCCCCTTCCGTGGAGTTTTCGATCGGCACCACCCCGTAATCCGCCCGCCGCCGCGCCACCTGGTCGAAGACCTCCGAAAAATTCGGCTGCGGCGAGTACGCCACCGAGTGCCCGAATTTCTTGATCGCCGCCTGATGCGTCCACGAACCCTCCGGCCCCAGATACGCGATCTTCAGGTCGTCCTCCAGCGCCAGCGCCGCCGACATGATCTCGCGGTAGATCGCCCGGATCGACTTCTCTGGCAGCCGCCCGGAGTTCAGCTCGATCAGCCGCCGCAGCAGCGATTCCTCGCGCTCCGGTGCGTAGATCTGCAGGCCGTCGCGCTTTTTGACCTCACCCACCTGGTGGACCAGATCCGCCCGCGCGGAAAGGAGGTCGAGCAGCTGGCCGTCGATTTCATCGATATTCTTGCGGATGTCGCCAAGATTCATTGGGAAAAGGGAAGGGGAGCCGAATGATTATTCCGCATCCTTGGGGTCGGTCGCACTCAGTGCCAGCTGTTCTTCCGCGGAGACGGCAGGAACTTCCGAGGGCGCCTCCGGCAGCTTCACCCGGCGCAGTTCCTGCGAGTTCGGCAGGTCGTCGATCGAGCGGATCCCGAAGTGTTCGTAGAAAAGCTCCGTCGTCTCGTAAAGCAGCGGCCGCCCCGGCAATTCCGCCCGCCCGCCGATCCGCACCAGCTCGCGATCCAGCAACTTCTGCAGCATCCCGTCGCAGGCCACCCCGCGCACCGCTTCGATCGCCCCTTTGGTAATCGGCTGCCGGTAGGCAATGATCGCCAGGGTCTCCATCGCCGGCCCGCTCAGGCGCTCAGGCTTGCGGCCGGGGAAAAGCAGGCGCACGAATTCGCCATATTCCGGGCGGGTGAAAAGCTTCCAGCCCTTGGACCGCTCCAGCAGCGCGAAGGCTCGCCCTGTCGTTTCATACGAGTGATTGAGCTGCGCGATCGCGACGATCACCTGCTCCGTCGAGGTCGCCGTCAGCGCCGCCAGCCACTCGGGAAGCTCCGCCGGAGCCTCGCCATCCTCGATCTTTCGCGCCCGCGCATCCTCAGCCTCCGCGACGCGGGCGCGGACGAGACGGGCAAGCTCCTCGGCAGAGAGGGGCTCGTCCGAACCGGTGAGCAGGGCTTCGACGATCGCGGGCAATTCCATGGCAGGCGGCGGAGCATCGGGGATGGCCGCGGGCAATTCAAGCGTGCTGACGGTCCTCACTGCATCAGCCTCCCGGCAAGATTATCGGCGTCAGTTGAAAATTTCAACTTGCAGCGGGAGAGGGCAGACGCTAATCGACCGCGCCC
The DNA here is from genome assembly GCA_028293225.1 of Akkermansiaceae bacterium. GTDB lineage: Bacteria > Verrucomicrobiota > Verrucomicrobiia > Verrucomicrobiales > Akkermansiaceae > Haloferula. The sequence goes on from JAQGPE010000735.1 coordinate 9,113, forward strand.
GTTTTTCAGGAACGGGCACCGCCTCCAGAGGAACAACGTTTTCCGATTCCACTTATCATGGCCGAGAAGAAGAAACCTGCAAAGAAGGCAGCCACTGCCCCCGCCGAGAAGAAGCCAGTCGCCAAGACGGCAAAGCCCGCGGCAAAAAAGGTCGCTCCGGTCGTCGAGGAGATCAAGGAGAAGCCTGCGGCTG